>NZ_JBTBFV010000003.1:0-226672 GCF_054786995.1 Mycobacterium sp. ZZG | reverse complement strand
CTTTCACCGGAAGTGCCTTTCTGAAGTTGTGCCGATAAGTGCGTAAGGAACACTCATCATCGCAGCTCAGAGGGCACTTTCCTCATATCAACACTCGCCTACCAGGCAATTCATCGGTGGATTCAGGCTTAGCAGGTCAGCAACGCTGGGGCGGGTACAGTGATCGCGTGCGACGAGGGTCGAGGACGCGCTCCTCCGAAGAGCCGGGTGCCAAGGTGGACGCCCGCAGCGAACGCTGGCGTGAGCACCGCAAGAAGGTGCGTTCGGAGATCGTCGACGCCGCGTTCCGGGCCATCGACCGGCTGGGACCCGAGGTCTCGCTGCGCGAGATCGCCGAAGAGGCCGGCACCGCCAAACCCAAGATCTACCGACACTTCACCGACAAGTCCGACCTGTTCCAGGCGATCGGTCAGCGCATGCGGGACATGCTGTGGGCCGCAATCTTCCCGTCGATCAACCTCTCCACCGACGCCGCGCGCACCGTGGTCTACCGGGCCATCGAGCAATACGTCCGACTGGTCGACGAGCACCCCAACGTCATCCGTTTCCTGATGCAGGGCCGCTTCGCCGAGCAGAGCGAGTCGGCGATGCGCGCACTCAACGAGGGCCGCGACATCACATTGGCGATGGCCGACATGTTCAACAACGAGCTCAGCGACATGGAGCTCGACTACGCGGCCTTCGAACTCGCCGGGTTCGCGACCTTCGGGGCGGCGGCTTCGGCCACCGACTGGTGGTTGGGCCCCGAGCGGGACAGTCCGCGGCGGCTGCCGTCGGAGAAGTTCGTCGACTACCTGACCACCATCATGGTCGGCTCCATCAACGGCACCTGCGAGGTGCTGGGCATCAAGATCGACCCTGACGTGCCGCTGCACGAGGGCGTCAAACGCCGCGAAGAGGTCGCCTGACCCTCTTCGCCGAGATCGCGTTCCACGTGCACTTTTCGCGCGAACGGCCGCGCGGAATGCAGTTTCGGCGGGTCCGGAAATTGAGGCAGATGCCTCATGTGGCGCGACGGGCGCGCGCCGACGATCGACAGGCATGAACACCTACCTCACCCCCCGGGCCGCCGCCGCGGCCGTTACCGCACATCCCGTCCTTCCCGCCGGAGACGACGAACGCTTCGTCGGGTTCGGCATCATGGGGCTGCCCTTCTCGAACGGCCACTACCTGGCTCTGCGACAGTTCCCCGCAACGACTTTCGCACCCGCCTACGTCTCCGTCTGGCACCGAGACCCGGCATGCACGTGGACCTTCTACGCCACCACACCCGGCCAGCAGAGTTGCGCGCGGTACTTCAGCTCGGCAACCCCCAACGATCCCGTGCAGTGCGACATCGGCCTGACCTGGGAGTCGCCGTGGTCGGTGCGCATCGAGATCCCCGGACTGCTCCGATGGACGGTCGAGATGCGCAACACCTGGGCCACCCGGCTGATGACCTCCATCGGCGGGCGGCTGCCGGAGTCGGCGTGGACCAATCCGTCGACGCTGTCGCTGATCAGCCGAATCGCCGGCCCCACCCTCGGGGTGGGCGACATCCGGCTCACCGGCACCGCCGCCAACGGCCAGCGCTACATGGTCGCCCCGAGAACGGTGTGGGCTGTCAGCGCGTCTGAGGCGATGCTGCGCGGTCAGGACCTCGGTCCGATCGGCCCGTTGTTGCGCCAGGCCCGGCTCGGGGACTTCCGGCTCCCGCAGCGCGGCATCGGCGTGATCGGGTCCGGCCACTTCGAGAACTTCGACGCCGATCGGCATCGGGCCGCCGAGCGCACCGTGGCGTTCGGCTGACCAGTGCGAGCGTGAACAGGCAGAATCAGCGGATGGCGCCGCCGGCCGAGCATCCGGCCCGATCGCCCAGCAGAGCCGAACTGCTGGCGGCGCTGTCCATTGCCATCGACCTCGGGCTCGGGCAGCCGGCCGAGCACATGCTGCGGTCGGCGGTCATCGCCACCCGGATCGCCGACCGGCTGGGATTGGACCGCGCCGAGCGCGACTGCTGCTACTACATCGCGTTGCTCATGTGGATCGGATGTCACGCCGATTCGCACGAGTACGCACGCTGGTTCGGTGACGACATCGCCGTGCGGCATGACTCCTACCTCGTCGACTGGTCGGGTCTGCCGTACCTGCGGTTCCTACTCGCCAACACCGGCCGGGGACAGCCGCTGCTGCACCGATTGAGCGTCATGGCAACGCTTTTCGCCGATGCGCGGGGCCAGATCTCGCAACTGATCCATTCCCACTGCTCGTCGGCGGGCATGCTGGCCGACCGGTTGGGCCTGAGCGCGGAGGTGCAGTCCGTGCTCGGCTACACCTTCGAGCGCTACGACGGCGGCGGACTTCCCGCCGGCGTCGGCGGGGACGGCATCCCGATGCCGATGCGGGTGGCACAGCTCGCCGACGTGGCGGAGGTGCACCATCGCACCTACGGCGTCGACGGAGCGGTCGCGATGGCCCGCAGTCGGCGCGGTGGTCAGTTCGATCCGCGCGTGGTCGATGCGTTCACCGCCGACGCCGGGCGTGTCCTGTCGCTTCCGGCCCCAGGGGAGGCCTGGACGGTCGCCTCGCGCGAAGCTCCCGACTACGGACAGCGGCTCGGCGCCGCGGAACTCGACTCCATGTTGGTGGCGCTCGGCGACTTCGTTGACCTCAAATGCCCTTTCACACTTGGGCATTCGCGTGCGGTCGCCGCGCTCGCCGCCGATGCCGCGAGCCTGGCGGGTTTGGATTCCGACACCGTCACCGTCGTGCGCCGCGCCGGACACGTGCACGATCTGGGCCGCATCGGGGTGTCCAACCAGATCTGGTCGAAGCCGTCGTCGCTGACCGCCGGGGAGCTCGAGCGGGTGCGGCTGCACCCGTATCTGACCGTGCGCATCCTCAGCCAGGTCGACGGCCTAGGGGTGGTCGCGGCAGTGGCCGGCAATCACCACGAGTGCGTGGACGGTTCCGGGTATCCACGCGGGCTGCCCGCCGCGGCCCTGGGCCTGCCCGACCGGATTCTCGCCGCAGCCGTGGCCTACCGATCCGCGCTGGAGCCCCGCCCGTACCGCGAGCCGCTGCCCGGAGCGGGGGCGGCCGCCCGGTTGCGTGAGCGGGTGCGCGGAGGTCAGCTCGACGAGGCCGCCGTCGACGCGGTCCTGCAGGCCGGCGGCCACCGCAGCCGTCGCCCCAGCCCGCGTCCCTGCGGGCTCACCCCGCGCGAGATCGAGGTGCTGTGCCTGGTCGCCCGCGGCGCGTCGAACAAGGAGATCGCCGCGACGCTCGGGATCTCGGGAAAAACGGCACGCAACCACGTCGAGCGGATCTACACGAAGATCGGCGCAGGCAACCGCATCGGCGCCAGCATGTTCGCGCTCAAGCACGGCCTGGTCACTCCAGCCTGATCAGCGGGCCTGATCAGCGCCGAAATTGCATTCCGCGCGCCGAAACCGCCCGAAAGCCCACGTGGAATGCGATTTCGGCGGAATGTACTTAAACGGTACCGGCGTTCCCAGGTACAGTCGGCGTCATGACCGTGGCTGAACACGCTGACACGACCTCCACCGGACAGGTGCCGGTCCGCACCCGCGCCCTGATCATCGGCTCCGGCTTCTCCGGGCTCGGCATGGCGATCGAACTGCAGCAACGCGGCGTCGAGTTCCTCATCCTGGAGAAGGCCGACGAGATCGGCGGCACCTGGCGGGACAACACCTACCCCGGCTGCGCCTGCGACATCCCGTCGCACATGTACTCGTTCTCGTTCGAACCGAAGGCCGACTGGACACACATGTGGTCGTTCCAGCCGGAGATCCAGGACTACCTACTCGGGGTCACCGCCAAGTACGGGCTGCGCCGCTACATCGAGTTCGGCGCGCATGTCGACCGCGCGGTGTGGGACGACGACGAGATGCGTTGGCACGTCTACACCAAGGACGGCCGCGAGTTCGTCGCGCAGTTCCTGGTCTCCGGAGCGGGCGGGCTGCACATCCCGCTGATCCCGGAGTTCGACGGCTACGACGACTACCTGGCCGCCGGGCGGATCGCATTCCACTCCGCTCAGTGGGACCACGACGTCGACATCACCGGCAAGAAGGTGGCGGTGATCGGCACCGGCGCCAGCGCCATCCAGATCGTGCCCGAGATCGTCAAGGACGTCGGTGAACTGCAGCTCTACCAGCGCACCCCGGCCTGGGTGATGCCCAGGCCGAACAACCCGATCCCGGAACGGTTGCAGCGTGTGTTCAGCAACGTGCCCGGTACCAGGGCCGCCATGCGCGCCGGCATCTACTGGCTGCACGAGGCGGTCGGATTCGCGATGAC
Source organism: Mycobacterium sp. ZZG (assembly GCF_054786995.1). NCBI lineage: Bacteria > Bacillati > Actinomycetota > Actinomycetes > Mycobacteriales > Mycobacteriaceae > Mycobacterium > Mycobacterium sp. ZZG. Next base: position 222,370 of record NZ_JBTBFV010000003.1, on the reverse strand, counting down.
CAAGCAGCCCCGGTTGCTCAAGCTCGGGGAGATGGCCGGCAAGTGGAACATCCGCCGCTCGGTCAAGGACCGCGAACTCCGGCGCAAACTCACCCCGGACTACCGGGCGGGGTGCAAACGAATCCTCAACTCCGACACCTACTACCGCGGCATCGCCGACCCGAAGACCGAGGTGATCACCGACCGCATCGCGCGGTTCACCTCACGGGGCATCGTCACCGCCGACGGGGTCGAAAGGGAAGCCGACGTGGTGGTGTTCGCGACCGGCTTCCACGTCACCGACTCCTACACCTACGTCGACATCAAGGGCCCTGGCGGGGAGGATCTGGTCGACCGGTGGAACCGCGAGGGCATCGCCGCGCTGCGCGGCATCACCGTCGCCGACATGCCGAACCTGTTCTTTTTGCTCGGCCCCAACACCGCGCTGGGACACAACTCGGTGGTGTTCATGATCGAGTCGCAGATCCGCTATGCCGCCAAGGCGATCGCCGCGGTCGACAAGGCCGGCGCGCAGGCGCTGGCGCCCACGCGCGCGGCGCAGGACCGCTACAACGACGAGCTGCAGAACGAGCTCGCCGACACGGTGTGGAGCACCGGTGGCTGCCGCAGCTGGTATCTCGACGAGCACGGCGTCAATCGCACCCTCTGGAGCGGTATGACCTGGCAGTACTGGCTGGCCACCCGCCGGTTCGACGCCTCGGAGTACGCGTTCTCCAGCTGACCGTTCGAGAGTGCGGTGAGATCGCGAAACGGCGCCGACAGGCGATCTGTGTGCACTCTCGAGGCGACACGCCAGACACAACATCTCGTGTTGGCGCGCGACTCCCGATACCAGGGGTAGTGTCGATCCAGCCGGCCCGGATTGGTCTGGTGTGACAACTTTTCGCAGGTGAAGGGGTTTTCGTGAGCGATGGCATGAAACTGATCGACCGTGTCTCGGCCATCAACTGGAACCGCCTGCAGGACGACAAGGACGCCGAGGTCTGGGACCGCCTCACCGGCAACTTCTGGCTGCCGGAGAAGGTCCCGGTGTCCAATGACATCCCGTCCTGGAACACGCTGACCGACCACGAGAAGCAGCTGACGATGCGGGTGTTCACCGGTCTTACGCTGCTCGACACCATCCAGGGCACCGTCGGCGCCGTCAGCCTCATCCCGGACGCGCTGACCCCGCACGAGGAAGCGGTGTACACCAACATCGCGTTCATGGAGTCCGTGCACGCGCGCAGCTACTCCAACATCTTCTCGACGCTGTGCTCCACCTCCGAGATCGACGACGCGTTCCGCTGGTCGGAGGAAAACCCCAACCTGCAGCGCAAGGCCGAGATCGTCATGCAGTACTACAAAGGCGACGAGCCGCTCAAGCGCAAGGTGGCCTCGACCCTGTTGGAGAGCTTCCTGTTCTACTCCGGCTTCTACCTGCCGATGTACTGGAGCAGCCGGGCCAAGCTGACGAACACCGCCGACATGATCCGGCTGATCATCCGCGACGAGGCCGTGCACGGCTACTACATCGGCTACAAGTTCCAGCGGGGCCTCGCGCTCACCGACGAGACCACCCGCCAGGAGCTCAAGGACTACACCTACGAACTGCTCTTCGAGCTCTACGACAACGAGGTCGAATACACCCAGGATCTGTACGACGAGGTCGGCTTGACCGAGGACGTCAAGAAGTTCCTGCGCTACAACGCCAACAAGGCACTGATGAACCTCGGCTACGAGGCGTTGTTCCCGCGCGATGAGACCGACGTCAACCCGGCGATCCTGTCCGCGCTGAGCCCCAACGCCGACGAGAACCACGACTTCTTCTCCGGCTCCGGCTCCAGCTACGTGATCGGCAAGGCCGTCAACACCGAAGACGAGGACTGGGACTTCTAGCCCGTCGGGTGACCCGCGGCGACGTCGCCTGTCCTCCGTACGGCGCTGCGGTGCAACCAGACTGAGCGTGTGGCGGGCGGTGCGCGGAGGGCACCGTGTTTTCCCGCTAACAGGAATGCCGTCGGTGGCCGATGCTGCCAAGCTGGAAGCATGACTGCTCCGCGCTGCCTGATCGTCGACGACAGCGCCGACTTCCGGGACGCAGCCCGCACGCTGCTGGAGCGCGGCGGCATCGTGGTCGTCGGCACTGCGGGCGACACCGACGAGGCGCTGCGCCGAGCCCGGGAACTGCATCCGGACGTGGCGCTGGTCGACGTGAACCTCGGCGCCGAAAGCGGGTTCGACGTCGCCGAAAAGATGCGCGACATCCCCGTCATCCTGACGTCGACCCACGACGGGCAGGACTTCGCCGACTTGATCGCCGCCAGCCCGGCTTTGGGCTTCCTGTCCAAACTCGCCCTGACTCCGCGGGCGATCAGAGAATTGCTGGACCGGGTCAGCGGGATTCCAGGTACATGATCACCGCGCGCACCCGGCGGTGATCGTCACCGGTCTCCGGCAGGTTCAGCTTGGTCAGAATGCTGCGCACGTGCTTTTCCACCGTGCCCTCGGTCACCCATAAGCGGCGCCCGATGCCGGCGTTGGACAATCCTTCGGCCATCAACGTCAGCACCTCGTGCTCGCGCGCGCTGAGCGCGGCCAGCGGATCGTCGCGCTTGCGGGCCGAGACCAGTTCGGCCACCAGGGCCGGGTCGACCACGGACGCGCCATTGGCGACCCGCTGCAGCGTGTCGACGAAATCGGCGACGTCGGTGACCCGACTCTTCAGCAGATAGCCGATGGCGTGGCCACCGGCCAGCAGCTCCATCGCATGGTCGACGTCGACATGGGCCGACAGCACCACGATGCCGACCTCCGGAGATTCCGCCCGTATCGTGCGGGCCGCGTCGAGCCCTTCGCTGGTGTGAGTCGGCGGCATCCGGATGTCGGTCAACACCAGTGTCGGCCGATGTTCCCGGACCAGATCCAGCAGCGACACACCGTCACCGGCCTGTCCGACCACATCGAAACCCGAGCGCTCCATCAGGCTGGCAAGCCCTTCGCGCAACAACACGTCGTCGTCGGCGACGACAACCCTCGGCGCGCTCATGTGTCCTCCCGGCCCCCGGCGTGAGCGTGGCGCCTCATTCTCGCACTGTCATGTCACCGTCGAATCAGTTCGCGCAGCATCGGCGCGCGCGGCCGCCGCGCACGGGGTGCTGTACATGCTGACGCCGTTGAACTGCCCTGCGCTGCAAGCACTCCCGGAGGAACTCACTTGGGACCGCGGTCGGCCGCCCCGGCAGCGGGCGCGCCGCCGGTTGAGAGGACACTGGATCCGTGAACGCCAAGTCCCTGTTCCAGTCGATCCTGGAATGGCTGCGCGCCGGTTATCCCGGGGGCGTCCCCGGTCCGGATCGTGTACCGCTGTTGGCGCTGTTACGTGCCACCCCATTGACCGAGGAACAGATCCGCGAGGTGATCGCCCGCCTCACCGAAAACCGCTCGCCGACCGCCGCCGAAACGAAGATCGACCACGACGAGATCGAGGCCTTCATCAAGGACGTCACACACCACGATGCCGGGCCGGAGAACGTCGCTCGGGTGGCGGCGATACTGGCCGCGGCAGGGTGGCCGCTGGCGGGGCTGGACGCCGACAGAGACGACGCGGACTGACCGTCAGCGCAGCGAGCTGGTGTCGATGACGAACCGGTATCGCACGTCGCTGGCCACGACACGTTCGTAGGCCTCGTTGATGTCGTCCGGCTCGATGATCTCGATCTCCGGGGCCACCCCGTGCTCGGCGCAGAAGTCGAGCATCTCCTGGGTCTCGGCGATGCCGCCGATCAACGAGCCTGCGATGCTGCGCCGTCCGAACACCAGCGCACCGGCCGGGACCTCCATCGGATGCTCGGGCATGCCGAGTTCGACCAGGGTGCCGTCCAGCTTGAGCAGCTTGAGGTAGTCGTCCATCTTCAGGTTGGCTGACACGGTGTTGAGGATCAGGTCGAAAGTGCCCTGCAGCTCTTTGAAGGTGTCGCGGTCGCTGGTGGCGCGGTAGTCGGACGCGCCCAGGCGCAGACCGTCCTCCATCTTCTTGAGTGACTGACTGAGCACCGTCACCTCGGCGCCCATCGCGACGGCCAGCTTGACCGCAAGGTGTCCGAGTCCGCCCAGACCGATTACCGCCACCTTCTTGCCCGGCCCGGCGTTCCAGTGGTGCAGCGGCGAATACGTGGTGATGCCCGCGCACAGCAGCGGGGCCGCCTGGTCCAGCGGGATCGCGTCCGGAATGGTCAGCACATAGTTCTCGTCGACCACGATCGCGCCGCTGTACCCGCCCTGCGTGCGCTCGCCGTCACGACCGACAGCGTTGTAGGTGCCGACCATCCCACCGCCGGTGCAGTACTGCTCCTCGCCGGCGCGGCATGCCTCGCACTCGCGGCACGAGTCGACGAAGCACCCCACGCCGACCCGGTCTCCGACCTTGAATTTCGTTACCTCGGAGCCGATTTCGGTGACGATGCCGGCGATTTCGTGTCCCGGCACGATCGGGTACTCGGCGGCCCCCCATTCGCCCCGCACGGTGTGGATGTCGGAGTGGCAGATGCCGGCGAAGTGGATGTCGAACGCCACGTCGTGCGGTCCGACGTCACGGCGCGTGACGGTCGTTCTGGTCAGCGGAGCGTCGGGCGAAGTGGCTGCGAATGCGGAAACGGTGCTCATCATTACCTCTAACTCATCGAATTTCTGGCATGAGACCCCTGCCTGGGCAGGCCGGGTGCCGCGAAAATTGCCGCAACGCTGCGGCTCGTCGATTTCCAACCGCGGGGGCCGGTGCGTTAATCCCGGGCCGTCAGTTGATCGGTGCGTTGACCCATCGTAGGTCGGCGAGGATTCCGCGTGCGGCCACCACATTGCCGCCGCTCTGCCACACCTCGTTGTTCACCGCGAACACCCGATCGTCGCGGTTGGCCGACAGCCGCCGCCACGCATCGCTGTTGAGCACCTCAGGCGCGCGTTCGCGGGCTTCGGCAGTGGCGAACGACACATAGAGGATGTCGCCGTCGGCGATCGAGAAGTCGGGCGAATCCCCCAGATCCTCGTCTGTGATGCCGACCTCGACGTACGGCTTGTCGGTGAAGCGCTGCGCGGCCGGGCGATCGACCCCGACCTCGGCCAGCACGCTGCCGGGGAAGCTGTCGGGGCCGAACACCCTCATCGTGGTGTCGGTGAACTGCACCACCGATGCCTGGAAATGTGTCGCGTCGCTGTCCTGACCGATTTGGTCGGCCTGGCGGTCGAACTCCTCGATCACCGCGTTCGCTGCCCCTATGCGCCCGGTGGCCGCACCCACGGTCCGCAGCGTGTCCTTCCACGCCGCGCCCGCAGGACCGGTGAAGACGGTCGGCGCGATCTCGGCGAGCCCGGGATGGTCCTGTGGGGTCAGCGCCACCGATCCGAGGATCAGATCCGGTTCGGCAGCCCGGACGGCGTCGAGGTCGGGGTCACTGCGGTCACCGGCGCCGGGCAGTTCATGGATCACCGTGCCGAGGTAGGCCGGTTGTGTCTGCGAACCGTCGGGCAGCGCGGCCGCCACGATGCGGGACTGCAGCCCGAGCGCGCACAGGGCGTCGAGCTGGTCGCCCGCGAGCACGACGATGCGCTGCGGGTCCGCGCGCACCTGGGTGACTTCGGGAATCGGGGGAGAGATGCCGTGCCCGGTCGCGTTGCGCACCTCGCGGTCCGGGGGACCGTCGTCGAGCGGTGCCGGTTCGGGCGCGCAGGATTCGTCGGGCCTGCGGTCGTTGCCGAGCACGCCCGCGCTCGCGATGCGGGTGACGCTGGTGGTGACCGAGGTCGCGCCGGGCGCGGCGGCGGGGGCATCACCGGAGGAGCCGCAGCCGTTGAGCGCGGCGACGACGATCGCGGTGCCGACCGCGGTCAGGCCCGCCGACCGGGAGGCCCAGCGGCCCGCCCGCGCTCCCGTGATCAGCACGGGCCGACGTTAACATCTGTGCATCGCCCGGCAGGTCAGGGCATGTCACAAGATCCGCGCCAGGCCAATTACGACGGTATGTAGGACCACCCCGACCGCAGTCGCTCCGGGGAGTTAGGATTCATACGAATCGTCGGCCCCGCCGACTGTTCGATCCGGTCATCCCGGTCAGCGATACGGAAGGTTGGAGGACCAGTTGGTAGCGGAAGCGCCCCCAATCGGAGAACTTGAGGCTCGGCGGCCGTTCCCGGCACGGCTGGGACCCAAGGGCAACCTGATCTACAAACTGATCACCACCACCGATCACAAGCTGATCGGCATCATGTACTGCGTCGCGTGCTTCGCGTTCTTCCTGATCGGCGGCCTGATGGCGCTGTTCATGAGGACCGAGCTGGCCGCGCCCGGGCTGCAGTTCCTGTCCAACGAGCAGTTCAACCAGCTGTTCACCATGCACGGCACGGTGATGCTGCTGTTCTACGCGACGCCGATCGTGTTCGGCTTCGCGAACCTGGTGCTCCCGCTGCAGATCGGCGCCCCCGACGTCGCGTTCCCGCGGCTGAACGCGTTCTCGTTCTGGCTGTTCCTGTTCGGCGCGCTGATCGCGACCGCCGGCTTCATCACCCCCGGTGGTGCGGCCGACTTCGGCTGGACCGCGTACTCGCCGCTGACCGACGCGATCCACTCACCCGGAGCAGGCGGTGACCTGTGGATCATGGGCCTGGCGGTCGGTGGTCTGGGCACCATCCTGGGCGGCGTGAACATGATCACCACCGTGGTGTGCATGCGTGCGCCGGGCATGACGATGTTCCGGATGCCGATCTTCACCTGGAACATCCTGGTCACCTCGATCCTGGTGCTGCTGGCGTTCCCGATCCTGACCGCGGCGCTGTTCGGGCTGGCCGCCGACCGCCACCTCGGGGCGCACGTCTACGACCCCGCCAACGGCGGTGTGTTGTTGTGGCAGCACCTGTTCTGGTTCTTCGGCCACCCCGAGGTCTACATCATCGCGCTGCCGTTCTTCGGCATCGTCAGCGAGATCTTCCCGGTGTTCTCCCGCAAGCCGATCTTCGGCTACACCACGCTGATCTACGCCACCCTGGGCATCGCCGCTCTGTCGGTCGCGGTGTGGGCGCACCACATGTATGCCACCGGCGCCGTGCTGCTGCCGTTCTTCAGCTTCATGACGTTCCTGATCGCGGTGCCGACCGGTATCAAGTTCTTCAACTGGATCGGCACGATGTGGAAGGGCCAGTTGACGTTCGAGACACCCATGCTGTTCTCGATCGGCTTCATCGCGACGTTCCTGCTCGGTGGCCTGTCCGGCGTGCTGCTGGCCAGCCCGCCGCTGGACTTCCACGTCACCGACAGCTACTTCGTCATCGCGCACTTCCATTACGTGCTGTTCGGCACCATCGTGTTCGCCACCTACGCCGGCATTTATTTCTGGTTCCCGAAGATGACCGGCCGGCTGCTCGACGAACGGCTGGGCAAGCTGCACTTCTGGCTGACGTTCATCGGTTTCCACACCACCTTCCTGGTGCAGCACTGGCTCGGTGACGAGGGCATGCCGCGCCGCTACGCGGACTACCTGCCCAGCGACGGGTTCACCACGCTCAACGTGGTGTCGACCATCGGCGCGTTCATCCTCGGCGCCTCCACGCTGCCGTTCCTGTGGAACGTGTTCAAGAGCTGGCGTTACGGCGAGGTCGTCACCGTCGACGATCCGTGGGGATACGGCAACTCGCTGGAGTGGGCCACCAGTTGCCCGCCGCCGCGGCACAACTTCACCGAGCTGCCCCGGATCCGCTCCGAGCGTCCCGCGTTCGAACTGCACTACCCGCACATGATCGAGCGGATGCGCCGCGAAGCCCACGTGGGCCGGGCCCACGGGCCGGAGGACGGCGACGTGACCCGGATCGACGACGTCGAAGTACGTAGCTGACGGAGCCGACGAGCGGCACCCACGCGTGAGCGCATCACAGAACTGGACTGTCGGCTCGTCACGCGACCGGTCGTCGCTGCTGATCACCGTCACCGGGAAGGACCAGCCGGGCGTCACGTCCGCACTGTTCGAGGTGCTGTCCCGGCACCGGGTTGAGCTGCTCAACGTCGAACAGGTCGTGATCCGCGGTCGGCTGACGCTCGGAGTGCTGGTCGCGGTGACCCCCGAGGTCGCCGGCCGCTCCGAGTTGCGCGACGACGTTGAAGCGGCGATCCACGGCGTCGGCCTCGACGTCACCATCGAGGGCAGCGACGGGCTGCCGGTGATGCGGGAGCCGTCCACCCACACCATCGTGGTGCTGGGCCGGCCGATCACCGCCTCGGCGTTCGGCGTCGTCGCCAAGGAGGCCGCCGCGCTCGGGGTGAACATCGATTACATCCGCGGTGTCTCCGACTACCCGGTGACCGGGCTCGAGCTACGGGTCTCGGTTCCTGCGGGGGTGTACAGCCGGCTGCAGCAGGTGCTGGCCCGCGTCGCCGTGCAGGAGAGCGTCGACATCGCGCTGGAGGACTACAGCCTGTCGCGGCGGGCCAAGCGGCTGATCGTTTTCGATGTCGATTCCACGTTGATCCAGGGCGAGGTCATCGAGATGCTGGCCGCCCACGCCGGCGCCGAGGCCGCCGTGGCCGAGGTCACCGAGGCCGCGATGCGCGGCGAACTCGATTTCGCCGAATCGTTGCACCGGCGGGTGGCGACCCTGGCCGGTCTGCCTGCCTCGGTCCTCGACGACGTCGCCGAGCAGATCGAGCTCACACCGGGCGCGCGCACCACCATCCGCACGCTGCGCCGACTCGGCTATTACTGCGGCATCGTCTCGGGGGGCTTCCGGCAGGTCATCGAGCCGCTCGCGCACGAGCTGATGATGGACTTCGTCGCCGCCAACGAACTGGAGATCGTCGACGGCAAGCTCACCGGCCGGGTGGTCGGCGACGTCGTCGACCGGCCGGGAAAAGCCAAGGCGCTGCGCAACTTCGCCCAACAGGCCGGGGTGACGATGGAGCAGACGGTGGCGGTGGGCGATGGCGCAAACGACATCGACATGCTGTCGGCCGCGGGACTCGGTGTGGCATTCAACGCCAAGCCGGCACTGCGTGAGGTTGCCGACGCCTCGCTCAACCATCCCTATCTGGACACCGTGCTGTTCATCCTCGGCATCACCCGCGGCGAGATCGAAGCGGCGGACGCCCTCGACGGCGTGGTCCGCCGCGTCGAGATTCCCGACTGAGGCCGGCTCAGACCACGACGGCGGTCGGTTCCGGCGGGGTCATACCGGTGACGCTGCGCCAGGCCCGCGCCAGCAACTCGATCGCGGCGACCAGCTGAGGATCCGGCAGCGCGTAGGGCACCCGGATGAAGCGTTCCAGCGTGCCGTCCACCCCGAAGCGCGGACCGGGCGGGATCTCCAGACCCATCCGGGACGCCGCCGCCGACAACGCCGAACTCATCGGGGCGGGCAACCGCACCCACAGCGACAGGCCGCCGGTGCCCGGCACCGGTTGCCAGTCGGGAAGGTGCTCGGCGAGCAGCCGCAGCAGCAGGGCCCGCCGGGACCGCAGCAGGTCGCGGCGCTCGGGCAGCACCTCGTCCTCGGCCGCCAGAAGCCGGGCCCCGGCAAGCTGTTCGAGGATCGGGGTGCCCATGTCCACCGAAGGCCGCAACGCGGCGATGGTGGCCAGCGAGCTTCGGTCGGCGCGGATCCAGCCGATCCGCAAACCGCCCCAGAACGACTTCGACATCGAGCCGACCGTCAGCACCAGGTCGCGCCGCGTCGTCATCGACGCGGCGAACGGGGCGGGTACCTGTTCGTCGAGCCACATGTCGGTGATGGTCTCGTCGGCAACCGTGCGGGTGCGGGTGTCACTGATGATGTGCGCCAAGCGCTTCCGCTCGGCGACCGGCATGGTCATACCGGTCGGATTGTGGTTGTCGGGGATCAGGTACGCGAGCTTGGGTGCCAGTTGCCGAATAGTGGCCTCGACGGCGTCGAGCTCCCAGCCGTCGGGTGTCATCGCCACCGGCGCCGGTCGCACGCCGCGCGAGGCCATCGCCGCCAGTGCCCCGTGATAGGTGGGTTGTTCGACGAGGACGCGGTCACCGGGCTGGGTGTAGGTGGCCAGGATCAACCCGATCGCGTGCAACGCGCCGGTGGTCACCATGATCTCGTCAGGCTCAGTGGGAAGCCCACGCGCACAATATCTTTCGGCGATCGCAGCACGCAGTGGCGGCACCCCGAACAATTCGATGCCGATGTCGTGCAGGTACGGGGTGACCTGTGCGGCGGCGTCGACGAATGCCTGCGAGACGACGGCCGCAGGGGCGGCCAGGGTGGCCGCCGCGAGATTGGCGGCGGCCGTGGTGGCGGGTGCGGGCTCGGTCGGGCTCAGCGGCAGCGCGGTGGTGCTGCGGGCGCCGCGCCGTGCATTGAGGTAGCCGTCGTCGCGCAACTGCGCGTAGGCCGCCGTGACCGTGGTGCGGGACACGTGCAGCGCCTCGGCGAGTGCCCGCTCGCTGGGCAGCCGGGCACCGACCGGGACCCGGCCGTCGATGATCAGCAACCGGATGGCATCGGCGAGACCGTGATACGCCGGCCCCGTGCGACTGGACGTCCGCCAGTTACCCAGCTCGCGTGCCAAAAGGTCCACATCGAGCGATCGCACCGCCATTGCGCCAGTCATTAGGGCCAGTATTGCTCAACTGGATATTGAGAGGCAAGCCAGTTGTGGCCCATCATGGCCGCATGACGCACTGGTTATCTCGCCTGGGCCAGCGGCTGGCCGACCTGTACTACCTGCCTTCGATGGGCAGCGCCGTCGACGAGCGCGATTCCGACGCCCGACGCGTGCGCAGTGAACTGGACGCGATCCGAATGCACTTCCCGGACCACGCGTAGTGGCAGCGGTCAAGCGCGCCGCACTGCGAAGCGCGGCGCTGCTCGCCGGGTTGTGCGGTTACGGCGTGTCGATGGCGATGATGGTCCGCAGCGGCCTGGGCCTGGACCCGTGGGACGTGTTCCATCAGGGCTTGTCGGAGCGCACCGGCATGAGCATCGGGACCGCCTCGGCGGTGACCGGCGTGGTGGTGCTGCTGGCCTGGATCCCGCTGCGCAACCGGCCCGGGATCGGCACCTTCGCCAACGTGGTCGTGATCGCGGTCAGCGTCGACGTCGCGCTGTGGCTCATTCCGGCGCCGGAGTCTCTGCCGGTGCGCGCGGCGCTTCTGGGCGCCGCGGTCGTCCTCAACGCACAGAGCACCGTGCTCTACATCGGCGCCGGGCTCGGTCCCGGACCGCGCGACGGCTTCATGACCGGTCTGGTCGTGCGCACAGGGCGGTCGGTGCGCCTGATCCGGACCGGCATCGAAGTCACGGTGCTGGCGGTGGGTTGGGTGCTCGGCGGCACGGTCGGCATCGGCACGCTCGTCTACGCGTTCGGTATCGGTCCGCTGGTGCAACTGTTTCTGCGGCTGACGCCGCGGCGGGTACTGGCGGCCAGCGGATGGGCCCGGGTCGAATCGCCGCGTCCGGGGACCGGCCGGCGCATCGCCGAACGGGATGCGGGCACCGCCGTGGTGGCCGATCGGGTCGTCCTCAACGGCGGCGACGGGCGGGCGATTTCGAGCTGACTACGATGGTCGGGTGCCAGTCGACGACCGCTCCGATGCCGTGCAGGATCCGGTGCCGGAAGCCGACCCCGACCTGCTGATCGACTTCGCCAACGTCACCCTGCGCCGCAACGGGCGGTTGCTGGTGGGCCCGCTGACCTGGTCGGTGGAACTCGACGAACGCTGGGTGGTGATCGGGCCGAACGGGGCGGGCAAGACCTCGTTGCTGCGCATGGCGGCCGCGATGGAGCACCCCTCGTCGGGCACCGCGTATGTCCTGGGGGAGCGGCTCGGCCGCGTCGACATGTCGGAACTGCGTTCGCGCGTCGGGCTGAGCAGCGCGGCGCTGTCCCAGCGGGTTCCCGACGACGAGACGGTGCGGGATCTCGTGGTGTCCGCGGGCTACGCGGTGCTGGGGCGGTGGCGCGAGGAATACGACGAGGTGGACTACGTGCAGGCCGTCGACATGCTGGAGAGCGTCGGCGCCGAGCACCTCGCCGAGCGCACGTTCGGGACGCTGTCGGAGGGCGAGCGCAAGCGGGTACTGATCGCGCGGTCCCTGATGACCGACCCGGAGCTGCTGTTGCTCGACGAGCCGGCCGCAGGGCTCGACCTGGGCGGCCGGGAGGAGCTGGTGGCGCGGATGAGCGATCTGGCCGCCGATCCCGATGCCCCGGCGCTGGTGCTGGTCACCCATCACGTCGAGGAGATCCCGCCGGACTTCTCCCACTGCCTGATCCTGTCCGAAGGCAAAGTGGTTGACTCCGGACTCCTCAGCGATGTGCTGACCGCCGAGAATCTGTCCAAGGCCTTCGGCCAGTCCATCGCGCTGGACTACATCGACGGACGCTATTTCGCCCGCCGCACCCGTAGCCGCGCCGCCCACAGGAGACGTGCATGACCGACCCCGACCCGCTGGTGCCCCGCCCCGCCGCGACCGTGATGCTGGTGCGCGACACGCCTGAGGGCATCAAGATCTTCCTGATGCGCAGGCATTCGGCGATGGACTTCGTCGCCGGGGTGATGGTGTTCCCCGGCGGCGGCGTCGACGACCGGGACCGCAACGCCGACGTCGCCTGGCACGGTCCGGACCGCAACTGGTGGGCCGAGCGTTTCGGCGTGGATCCCGAACTCGCCGAGGCACTCGTGTGCGCCGCGGCGCGCGAGACCTTCGAGGAGTCCGGCGTGCTGTTCGCCGGCGCGGCCGACGATCCAGACCTGCTGGTCGACGACGCCTCGGTGTACCGCGAGCAGCGGGCGGCACTGGAGAACAAGTCGCTGTCGTTCGGTGAGTTCCTGCGCTCGGAGAAGCTGGTGCTGCGCGCCGATCTGCTGCGGCCCTGGGCGAACTGGGTCACCCCCAAGGAGGAGCGCACCCGCCGCTACGACACCTACTTCTTCGTAGGTGCGCTGCCTCAGGGACAGCGCGCCGACGGCGACAACACCGAAACCGACAAGGCCGGCTGGGTTACACCGCAGGCCGCCCTGGACGACTTCGCCGAAGGTCGCAGCTTTCTGCTGCCGCCGACGTGGACGCAGCTCGACGCGCTGAACGGCCGGACCGTGGCCGAGGTGCTCGCCGTGGAACGCAAGATCGTCGCCATCGAACCCTCGCTCGCCGCCCGCAACGGCGGGAACTGGCAGATCGAGTTCTTCGACGGTGAGCGCTACAACGCGGCGCGCAACCGGCGGGCCCCGCAGGGCTACACCGACGGGGCGCCGCTCGCGTGACGGAGTTCGTCAGCACGGTCCTGGCCCCCGGCGACGGGCAACGGATCGCCACGCTGCTGGTGTCCCGGCCGCCGACGAACGCGCTGACCCGACAGGTGTATCGGGAGCTCGCCGAGGCCGCAGCCGACCTGGGCGCCCGTCCCGAGGTGTGCGCGGTGATCCTGTTCGGCGGCCATGAGATCTTCTCGGCCGGGGAGGACATGCCGGAACTGAACACGTTGACCGCCGAGGAGGCCGCAGCCGCGGAACGGGTCGCCGTCGACGCGCTCGACGCGCTGGTGAACCTGCCCAAGCCGACCGTGGCCGCGATCACCGGTTATGCGCTCGGCGCCGGGCTGACGCTGGCGTTGGCGGCCGACTGGCGGGTGAGCGGGGACAACGTGAAGTTCGGGGCGACGGAGATCCTGGCCGGCCGGGCGCCCACCGGCACCGGCGCCGCGCGCCTGGCCCGCGCGATCGGCCAGAGCAAGGCCAGGGATCTGGTGTTCAGCGGCCGGTTCGTCGATGCCCGGGAGGCGCTGGCGCTCGGCCTGATCGACGAGATGGTGGCCCCGGACGGCGTCTACGACGCGGCGCGGGCCTGGGCCGGTCGCTTCACCGACTACCCGGCCGAGGTGCTGGCAGCCGCGAAGTGGTCGTTCACCCGCGATGAGAGCACCGGCGCCGACGGACGTTAGGCTGCCCTGCATGACGGAAACGAAGGAACCCGGCGCCTACTCTGATGTCGCCGTCCCGGCTCCGCAGCCCCACGCGACCAAAGAGCAGGTCGAAGCCGCGATGCACGACACCAAGCTGGCCCAGGTGCTCTACCACGACTGGGAGGCCGAAACCTACGACGAGAAGTGGTCCATCTCCTACGACCAGCGCTGCGTCGACTACGCCCGCGGCCGGTTCGACGCCGCGGTGCCCGAGGAGGTGCAGCGCGAGCTGCCCTACGATCGGGCCCTCGAGCTGGGCTGCGGGACAGGCTTCTTTCTGCTCAACCTGATCCAGGCCGGGGTTGCGCGTCGCGGATCGGTGACGGACCTTTCGCCGGGGATGGTCAAGGTCGCCACCCGCAACGGTCAGTCGCTGGGACTGGACATCGACGGCCGCGTCGCCGACGCCGAGGGCATCCCGTACGAGGACAACACCTTCGACCTGGTGGTCGGCCACGCCGTGCTGCACCACATTCCCGACGTGGAGCTGTCGCTGCGTGAGGTCGTGCGGGTGCTCAAGCCCGGGGGGCGGTTCGTGTTCGCGGGGGAGCCCACCACAGTCGGTAACCGGTATGCCCGTGAGCTGTCGACGCTGACGTGGCGCGTCGCGACCAACGTCACCAAGCTGCCGATGCTGGCCGGCTGGCGCAGGCCGCAGGCCGAGCTCGACGAGTCGTCGCGGGCGGCCGCACTCGAGGCCGTGGTCGATCTGCACACCTTCGATCCCGCCGACCTGGAGCGGATGGCCGCCAACGCCGGAGCGGTCGAAGTCCGCACGGCCAGCGAGGAATTCACCGCCGCGATGCTGGGCTGGCCGGTCCGTACCTTCGAGGCGGCCGTGCCGCCGGGCCGGTTGGGTTGGGGCTGGGCGAAATTCGCCTTCGGAAGCTGGACCACGCTGTCCTGGGTGGACGCCAACGTTTGGCGCCGTGTGGTGCCGAAGGGCTGGTTTTACAACGTCATGGTGACCGGGGTCAAACCGTCGTAGAGTTCGGCCTTTCCGATGTGGCCTACCTGCGCAGTGGCACCGGCCGGCAGGCCCTGGCCGAGATGTCCCGCCACGCGCTGACCGACTCATCGTTGGTAGCGGATATCGCCTCGGCCAGAAGCCGTTTCGGTGACCGGACAGCGGTGCTGGTGGAGACCGTCAGACTGCGGCGCAAAGCAGTCGCGAAGTTCGCCGATGCGGCGGACTGGTTGTTCACCGACGACGCGCTGCAGCAGGCCACCGCAGCACCGGTCGCCGAACATCGGGCGCGCAGGCTGTCCGGCAGAACGGTGCACGACGCCACCTGTTCGATCGGCAGTGAGCTTGCCGCGCTTCGCAATCGGGCCGACTTCGTACTGGGTAGCGACATCGACCCGGTACGGCTGGCGATGGCCCGGCACAACGTGGGCGCCACCGTGCCGCTGTGCCGGGCCGACGCGCTCGCGCCGGTCACCGCCGACGCGGTCGTCGTCGTCGACCCGGCGCGGCGCATCGGCGCCAGGAGGCGGTTCGATCCGCGTGGTTACGTGCCTGCGCTGGACGAGCTGCTCGACGTGCTGCGGCACCGCGACCACGTCGTGAAGTGCGCCCCTGGAGTCGATTTCGCGGTTCTCGCCGAGCTCGGCTTCGAAGGCGAGATCGAGGTGACATCGCTGGGAGGAAGTGTCCGCGAGGCATGCCTGTGGTCACGGGGACTGGCGGCAGGCGTGCGGCGGCGAGCGACCGTCCTGGACACCGGAGAACAGCTCACCGACACCGATCCCGGGGAGTGCGCGGTGGCGCCGGCGGGGCGGTGGATCGTCGACCCCGACGGCGCGGTGGTGCGCTCTGGACTGGTGCGCCAGTACGCCGCGCGGCACGGGCTCTGGCAGCTCGACCGCGACATTGCCTACCTGTCCGGCGACCGGTTACCCGACGGTCAGCGCGGCTTCGAGGTCCTGGAGCAGGTGGCGTTCAGCGAACGACACCTGCGGCAGGCGCTTTCGCGCCACGCCGCCGGAGCTGTCGAAATCCTCGTCCGCGGTGTCGCCGTCGATCCGGACGTGGTGCGCAGTCGGCTGCGGCTGCGCGGGGACGCTCATGTGAGCGTGGTCATCACCCGGCTGGGTTCCGGGGTGGCAAGCCGGGCAACGGCATTCATATGTCGTCCGTCACGCTGAAAGCTCACGTACCCTGGCCCTATCAGTTCGCCATGCGCCGAGTCCACGAGGCGCCGATCACGAGGACGTCCGACGATGCGCATCTTAGCCGCTGCTTTGACGGCCGCCGGTCTCTCGGTGGGCCTGGTGGCCGCACCCACGGCCGCGGCCCAGTCGGCCTGCGCGGAGCTGGGCGGCACCGTCGACGCCGACCAGATCTGCCACGTGCACGCCGAGAACCCCACCTATCGACTGGATTACACGTTCCCGGCCGACTATCCCGACCAGCGGGCGCTCGTCGACTATCTGAGGCAGACCCGTGATGGCTTCGTCAACGTCTCGGAGATGCCGGGTTCGTGGAATCTGCCCTACGTCCTCGACGCCCGGGGAACCGGTTACCGGACCGGGCGCGACGACGGCGGCACCCGCAGCGTGGTATTCGAGGTCTACGAGAATGTCGGCGGCGCGCACCCGCAGACCTGGTTCAAGGCGTTCAACTGGGACGTGGCGAAGAAGGCCCCGATCACCTTCGACACGCTCTTCAAGGCGGACAGCAAGCCACTGGACGCGATCTTCCCGATAGTGCAGGCCGACATCTCCCGCCAGCTCGGCGTCGACGCGCCGATCTCAGCGGCCGACGGGCTCGATCCGGCGAAGTATCAAGAGTTCGCGATCACCGACGATTCGCTGATCTTCTATTTCGGTCAGGGCGAGATCATGCCCGGTGCCGGCGGCGCGCTGCAGGCCACCGTCCCGCGCAGCGCGGTCGCTCCGATGCTGGCGCTGGAGACACCCGTCAGCCCCCGGTGACGGTCGGCTGCTTGTCCCTGCCGGTGGCGGGGTCGTAGTTCTCCCAGAACGTCGCGTTCCTGATGCCCAGGGCGACCGGATCGAACCTGGGATCCAGACCTTGCTTCTTCTGCCTTTCGTAGTCCCACAGCGCTTTGTAGGCGGGCTGCTGCAGGATCAGGATGCCGATGATGTTCAGCCACGCCATCAGGCCGACGCCGATGTCACCGAGCGTCCACGCCTCCGAGGCGGTCGAGACGGCGCCGATCGTCACCGACACCAGGATCAGCGCCTGCAGCAACATCGTGGCCGTCGATCCGACCGTGCTCCGAAGGTAGGGAATGTCGACGGTGGCGGCGTTGCCCAGAAGGAAGCGCAGGTTGGTCTCGGCCATGTAGTAGTAGGCGATGATCGTGGTCAGGCAGAAGAACGCCAGCGAGACCGCGATGAAACTGGAGCCCGCCCCGCTCCACAGGGTGTCGAAGCCTACCTGCGCGAAAGTCGGGCCCACCTCGGCGTCGGCGGGCAGGATACTGCCGCCCTCGCTGAGCACCGCACCGTCGGCGCTCTCACCCTCGAACACCCGGTAGGCGCCGGTGGACAAGATCAGGAAGCCGGTCGCCGAGCAGACGAACAGGGTGTCGACGTAGACCGCGAACGCCTGCACGAGCCCCTGTTTGGCCGGGTGTGACACCTCCGCTGCTGCCGCGGCGTGCGGACCGGTGCCCTGACCCGCCTCGTTCGAATAGATTCCGCGTTTGACGCCCCACATCACCGCTGCACCGATGATCGCGCCGAACCCCGCGTCGACGCCGAACGCACTGGAGAAGATCAAGCCGATGATCTCCGGAATGTCACCGGCGTTCATCAGCACGACGATCAGCGCCAGCACGATGTAGGTGACCGCCATGAACGGCACCACGATCGACGCGAACGTCGCGATCCGCTTCACCCCGCCGATGATGACGAAGGCCAGCACGATCACTATGCCGACCGCAACCCACCATTTCGAGAAACCCCATGCGGAGTTCATCGCCGACGCCATCGAGTTGGACTGCACGCCGGGCAGCAGCAGACCCATCGCCAGCAGCGTGACGGCCGCGAAGACGAAGCCGTAGGCCTTCATCGCTCCCGCTGCGGCGGTGTGGGACAACGCGGTGCTGAAGTAGTAGGCGGGCCCGCCGCGGTATTCGCCGGTGAGCTTGTCGCGGTCCTTATAGATTTGGCCGAGCGTGCATTCCACGAATGACGTGGATGCGCCGAGAAAGGCGACCGCCCACATCCAGAACAGCGCACCGGGCCCGCCGAACGCGATCGCGGTGGCCACGCCGGCGATGTTGCCGGTGCCGACCCGCCCGGCCAGCGACATCGTCAGCGCCTGGAAACTGGACACCCCTGACGGCGATTTCTCGCCCTTGAGCATGAGCCGGACCATCTCAGGGACTTGGCGCACCTGCACAAAGCGCGATCTGACCGAGAAGTAGACGCCCGCGGCCAGGCAGAGGTAGACGAGGGTCTCATGCCAGACCAGGTCGTTGAATGCGCTCAGGAATTCGGACATATGCGTCCCCTCTACCTATTGGTTCGTCGGCTTGTCCGGGTCATCTGAGTGTGCATGTTCGCATCACTGCGCAAGGTCGGTATTTCCGGACGGTGACGCCTGCGTTAGCAGCTCCGCTCACGCAGGCGCGAAGCCGTAGACCTGCCCGGCGCTGGTGGCCGTGACGACGCGGCGGTCATGACCCACCGACACGCCGACCGGCCATCCGGTCGCGTTCGGGAGTG
Organism: Mycobacterium sp. ZZG; assembly: GCF_054786995.1. Lineage (NCBI taxonomy): Bacteria > Bacillati > Actinomycetota > Actinomycetes > Mycobacteriales > Mycobacteriaceae > Mycobacterium > Mycobacterium sp. ZZG. The sequence continues at coordinate 203,721 of NZ_JBTBFV010000003.1, read as the reverse complement.
GATGGGTGTGCAGGGTCGCGCCGTCGCCGAGGCTGAACACCTGCAGCGCCAGCCCGGCAGGCCGCTCGTCGGTGTCCTCGCCGTCGCGCACCACGGTATAGCCGACCCCGGTCAGGCTGGAGGTGGTCAGGGGTGACACGTCGTCGCGGGTCCAGAGCACCTCGCCCTCTTCGGCGGTGTCGCGCACCGCAGTCAGCCGTGACCCCGGCCCACCCCCGGCGATGATGAGGCCACCGGGCGTCACCGACGGCGGGGTCTGAGCCAGGTAGTCCAGCGGAACCGACCACTTCGCACTGCCGTCGTCGACGTTGAGCGCCCACAGTCTTTCGTCGCGGCCGCTGACGTACACCGTCGACCCGTCCGGGGACAGCACCGGGCTGGCCAGCGGGCCGCCGCCGACGGCGTCACTGGTCCATGCGCGACTGAGCTGCGGGGTCTGACCGGGCTGATAGCGCAGACCGACCAGCATCGGTTTGTCCGCATCCGGCTCCCAGAGCGTCAGCACCACCATGCCGGCGGCCTCCGAGTAGGCCGGGGCGGCGGCCACCGGGCACCGCGGCCCGCCCAGCCGGCAGTCCTGCAACCCGCGCTCCGAGTCGGTCGGGTCCACCCCGGCGACCAGATCCAGTGACGTGCCGGTGACGGTGCCGCGGTGGGCGTCGAACACCAGCACCTGCCCCAGATGGGTGACCACGAGCAAGCGCCCGGGGTTGAGGATGCGGGCCGTCATGGGCATGCCGATCACCGGCTGGCGCCAGCGGACCCACTGGGTGGTCGGGAAGGACAGGATGGCGCCGGGCTGGCCGATGTAGAGATTGTCGAATCCGTCGAACAGCGGGCTGGCGATGCCGCCGCCCTGCACCAGGCGGGTGCACCAGCGTTGCCTGCCGCGGTTGTCGGTCTCCCACACCATCAGCGAGCAACCCGCCCTGGTCTGCCCGTTGGCCGCCAGGTAGTTGCCCGAGCCGAGCGCCACCTGCGCGCCGAGCTCACCCTTGACCGACCGCGCCCACTCCAGACGCAGCGTGTCGGCCCCGGTGACGGGGGAGGAGCTGCTGTTTGCGGCGTCGGCATACTGTGCTGACCAGCCGGTGGCGGCACGGGCCTCCACCCAGGAGTCGGTGTTGCCGCACCCAGCCAGCGCACCTGCGATCAGCGCCGTCGAGGCCAATGCGATGATTCGCCGGAGCACGGGATCCCTTCTGATCGCGGTGTACATCGAGCCCACGTGAGGGTAACCGTTGACCCTTTCGGAGGGCGGGAGCGGAGCGACCCGGGAATGTCACGGGCGGGCGCGTAGGCTCTCCGGCCATGACAACGATGTGGGGAGCGCCGCTGCACAAGCGCTGGCGGGGATCCCGTCTACGGGACCCTCGCCAGGCCGATTTCCTCACGCTCGCCTCGCTGAAATGGGTCCTGGCCAACCGCGCCTACACCCCGTGGTACCTGGTGCGGTACTGGCGGCTGCTGAAATTCAAGCTGGCCAATCCGCACGTCATCACCCGCGGCATGGTGTTCCTCGGCAAGAACGTCGAGATTCAGTGCACGCCGGAACTCGCGCAGATGGAGATCGGGCGCTGGGTGCACATCGGCGACAAGAACACGATCCGCTGCCACGAGGGATCGCTGCGCATCGGGGACAAGACGGTGCTCGGCCGCGACAACGTTATCAACACCTACCTCGACATCGAGCTCGGTGATTCCGTGCTGATGGCCGACTGGTGCTACGTCTGCGATTTCGACCACAAGATGGACAGCATCGAACTACCGATCAAGGATCAAGGCATCGTGAAGAGCCCGGTGCGGATCGGCCCGGACACCTGGCTGGCCGCCAAGGTCACCGTGCTGCGCGGCACCAGCATCGGCCGCGGATGCGTACTGGGTGCCCACGCGGTGGTCAAGGGTGAGATCCCGGACTACTCGATCGTCGTTGGCGCACCCGGCAAGGTCGTCAAGAACCGCAAGCTGTCGTGGGAGACGTCGGCGGCCGAGCGGGCCGAACTGGCCGCGGCGCTAGCCGACATCGAACGCAAGAAGGCCTCCCGCTAGTCCGCCGAAACCGCATTCCACGCGGCCGTTCCGCACCAGCGACCGCAAGGAATGCGAGTTCGGCGCGTCACCGGTCGGGCAGCGGCCGTTCCACGATCGGTCGCCGGGGCTGGGGCCTGCGCTCGGCACGCTTGGCCGCCAGGTACACCTGTGCGGTCTCGGCCGCCACGGTGTGCCACGCGAAGTCCGACGTGAGGCGTTCCCTCGCCGCGATCGCCCTCCGCTGGGCCGCCGCCGGATCATCGAGCAGCGTGCGCACCGCGGTGGCCAATGCCGCCACATCACCGGCCGGATAGGACACACCCGTCACCCCGTCGATGACCGCCTCGCCGAGTCCGCCCGCGGTGGAGGTCACCAGCGGCGTGCCGGTCGCGGCCGCTTCGAGCGCGACGATTCCGAACGGCTCGTAATGCGACGGCAGCACCGCCGCATCGGCCCGGTGCAGCAACTGCAGCAGTTCTGAATGGTCAACGCGGCCGATGAAATTCGTCGCCTTGAACACCTTGTGTTTGCGCGCCTGCTCGGTCAGGAAGTTCAGTTGCGTGCCGTCACCGGCGATGGTCAGCGTGGTGCCGGGATGGGTGCGGCGGATCCGCGGCAGCGCCGCGATGGCGTCGTGGACGCCCTTCTCGTACTCGAGGCGGCCGAAGTACAGCAGTTCCGCCGGTCCGGGGTGGGGCCGGCGGGTCGCGAAAGGCCAACCGTCGGTGTCGATCCCGTTGGGGATCACCGAGATCTCGGCGAGCTCGGGTCCGAACAGGGTGGTGATCTCCTCGCGCATCGACGCCGAACAGGTGATCAGCGAGTCCGTATCCTGGACCAGCCACGATTCCAGCGCGTGCACCTGACGGCTCACCGCGCCCGAGACCCAACCGGAGTGTCGCCCCGCCTCGGTGGCGTGGATCGTGGAAACCAAAGGCACATCGAAGAATTGGGCGAGGGTGACAGCGGGATGGGCGACCAGCCAGTCGTGCGCGTGGACGAGGTCGGGCCGCCAGTCGGCCAGCACCAGACCGGCGCGGATCATCGCGTGACCCATCGCCAGGGTCCAGGCCATCATGTCGGTGCCGAAGGTGAACTCGTGCGGATCCTCGGCGGCCGCGATCACCCGCACCCCTTCGTGGACCTCGTCGGTGGTCGGATGGGTCTGCGGATCCGTTCCGGTCGGACGCCGGCTGAGCACCACGACCTCGTGGCCGGCCGCGACGAGTTCGGTGGCCAGATGGTGCACGTGGCGGCCGAGCCCGCCGATCACCACCGGCGGGTATTCCCACGACACCAGCAGGATCTTCATGTTCATTCGGTGGGCAACCTCCGGGCGTCGAGTGCTCCGAACAGCCCGTCGGCACGGTTCCAGCCCTCGGCCAGCCGCTGCGCCTGTTCGTCGCGGCCCGAGGCCGCCGCCGCCGCGATCTCGCGCGTGGCGTGTGCATGGAGGTGGGCGCGGTAGCGCGCATAGTCGGCCGCGGAGTCCTTGCTGACCATGAACGGCCAGTCGCTCGACACCGTCAGCAAGGTCTCGCGCAGGATCTGATCGGCCACGAAATCCCTTGGGGCGGCGGCATCCAACGATGCGCCGCGGGCCAGTGCCTTGTCGACGGTGCTCAGCGCCGTGTCGACGACCTCGTTGTTCAGGTGCACCAGATCGGCCACCTTCTCACCCGACCACACCTGCCAGTCCTTGCCCGAACCCCACGAGCTGGGCGGGAGTTCCACCGGCTCGCCGACATAGCCTTCGGCGATCGCGTCCGAGAGTGTTCCGACCCGCACACCGCCGGCAGGCAGTGCCCGCAACACCCGCTCCAGCCAGACCGGGCCCTCGTACCACCAGTGGCCGAACAACTCGGTGTCGAAGGCGGCGACCACATGTGCGGGCCTGCCGATCCGCTCGCTCTCGGACTGCAGACGCCGGCGCACCGTCTCCACGAAATCAGCGACATGGACGTCGACCGCGGCATCAGCACGGGCCGGGTCATACGGCGCCTTGTCCTCCGACGGCACATTGCGGCCGGTCACCCGGGCGGGTTTGAGGCCGGTGGCGTGGTCGTAAGTATGGAAGTCGCGGTAGGCGGCGTGACCCGGATAGCCGGACCGCGGCGACCACACGCGGTAGCTGACCTGCAGATCGCGGCCGAAAGCGACGACGCCGGAATCGCCGACCGGCCTGCCCAGCGCGGTGTCGCCGCGCAACGACGGCCCGTCCACCATGAAGTGGCCCACGCCCGCCGCGGCGTAACCGGTCTCCATGCCCGGCGCATAGGCACACTCCGGCGCCCAGATGCCGGCCGGCGTGTGCGCGAACCGATGTCCGGCGTCGGCCAAGCCTTCGCGCAGCGCGAACTCGCGCAGCCGAGGGTTCAACAGCGGCTGGAACGGATGGGCCAACGGTCCGCCGAGTAGCTCGACGACCTCACCGTCGAGAAGCTCCCGGAACACCGGGCTGGCGCCGTGACGCCACAGCGAGTCAAACTCGCCGAGCTCACGCTCGGCCTCGGCGTGCTCGCGGGAACCGAACCGGCGCAAGGCTTTCGGGTCCGAGGCCGGCGAGGTCCCCGCCGCGGTGCGCATGGTCGCCGCCTCGAGCGCACGCAGCTGCCAGTTGGCCAGCCAGTGCTGCATGCCCTGCAGGCAGTACGGGTCGTCGAGCTGCGCGGCGACCACCGGTGTGACACCGAGGGTGATCAGATGGCGGCGGTCCTCGGCGGCCAGCGTGCGCAGCACCCGCACCAGGGGCAGATAGGACGCCGACCACGACTGGTACAGCCACTCCTCGCCGACCGGCCAGCGGCCGTGATGAGCCAGCCACGGCAGGTGCGTGTGCAGCACCAGAGTGAACAGCCCGGGTACCGGTGCTTTGTTCGCTCCGCTCTCCGGTGCTTTGTTCGCTCCGCTCACGGCCGCACCGCTATAGCCACCAAGTCGAGGCTGTCGTCGATGTGTCGCCCGGTTTCGCCGGCCGTCGCCTGCACCAGGTCGAAGTCGTCGATCGTGACCGATTCGATGTCCGCGAGCAGTTCTGCAGTCCACGGCGCGTCGGCCAGCGCCCGCTCGATCTGTGCGTCGATGACCGAACCGCCGTGCCGGGCGTCGATCTCGGCGAGGCGGCGCCCGTGGAACACCCCGAGCATCGCCTCCATCGTGAAACCGGCTCCTTCCAGAAGCTCGGTGAGCTCGGCGGCGTTGAGTTCGCGGGTGTGGAACGGATTGACCGGGGTGTCCCGACCGGGGGAGAACGTGATGCGGTTGGGCGTGGACATGAGCAGCACCCCGCCGGGGCGCAGGACCCTGGCGCACTCGGCCGCGAACTGGCCCTGATCCCAAAGGTGTTCGATCACCTGGAAGTTCACCACCACGTCGACCGAAGCCGTCGGCAACGGCAACTCGGCGAGGTTGCCGTGGCGCATGTCGACGCGGGGATAGCGCGCCCGCACGTGCGCCACCGCCGACTCGTCGTAGTCCAGGCCGATCACCGAACGGGCGACGTCGGCGATCAGGTCCGCGCCGTATCCCTCGCCGCAGCCGGCCTCCAGCACGTCACGGTCACGGCACCGCTCGACCAGCCGGCGGTACACCACCTCGTGGCGGCGGAACCAGTAGTTCTCCTCGGCAACCCCGGGGACGGTCCGCTCGCCGGTCAATGCCATGGGGACCGGCTCGCCGACCGGACCGCTGGTAACAGATGCGCTCATTGCAAGGCAGGCTAACCCGTAACCGACCGATGGCGAACTCTTCGTGAGCACCATCTGATCGCCGCCCTGACTGAACGCAAACATCGACCAGCTATGGTGTTCGTGCGAAGCACCCAAAGTTACCCGCGGGTAACATCGTGGTGCCTGCGGCAATCGTGGTATGGCGGGTCGACCACCGGCCCCTTTCGAGGAGGACGAACCAGAGTCATGACGAACATCGTGGTCCTGATCAAACAGGTCCCAGACACATGGTCTGAGCGCAAGTTGTCCGACGGTGACTACACCCTGGACCGGGAGGCCGCCGACGCTGTGCTCGACGAGATCAACGAGCGCGCCGTCGAAGAGGCACTCCTGATCAAGGAGCGCGAGGGCGGCGACAGCACGGTCACGGTCCTGACGGCCGGTCCCGAGCGGGCCACCGAGGCGATCCGCAAGGCGTTGTCGATGGGCGCCGACAAGGCCGTGCACCTGGTCGACGAGGGCATGCACGGCTCCGACATGGTCCAGACGGGCTGGGCGCTGGCTCGCGCGCTGGGCACCATCGAGGGCACCGAGCTGGTGCTCGCGGGCAACGAGGCCACCGACGGCACCGGCGGCGCCGTACCGGCGATCATCGCCGAGTACCTCGGCCTGCCGCAGCTGACCCACGTGCGCAAGCTGACCGTCGAGAACGGCAAGGTCACCGCCGAGCGTGAGACCGACGACGGTGTCTTCACCCTCGAGGCCTCGCTGCCGGCCGTGGTCAGCGTGAACGAGAAGATCAACGAACCCCGCTTCCCGTCCTTCAAGGGCATCATGGCCGCGAAGAAGAAGGAAGTCACCAAGCTGACATTGGCCGACATCGGCGTCGAGAGTGACGAGGTAGGCGTGGCCAACGCCGGGTCGAAGGTGCTGTCCTCGACGCCGAAGCCGCCCAAGACCGCGGGCGAGAAGGTCACCGACGAGGGCGACGGCGGCACCAAGATCGCCGAGTACCTGGTTGCCCAGAAAATCATCTAGAACCTTCCCATCGACAGACAGACATAGAGGCAAACGAACCCATGGCTGAAGTACTTGTGCTCACCGAGCACGCTGAAGGTGCGCTGAAAAAGGTCACCTCCGAACTGATCACCGCCGCCCGCGCGCTCGGTGAACCCGCCGCCGTCGTGGTCGGCAAGCCGGGCACCGCCGAGGGCCTGATCGACGGCCTGAAGTCGGCCGGTGCGGCGAAGATCTACGTCGCCGAGTCCGACGACGCCGAGAACTACCTGATCACCCCGTACGTGGACGTGCTGGCCGCGCTGGCCGAGTCCGCCACGCCGGCGGCGGTGCTGCTGGCGTCCAGTGCTGACGGCAAGGAGATCGCAGGTCGGCTCGCGGCCCGCATCGGCTCGGGCATCCTGAGCGACGTCGTCGAGGTCAAGGAGGGCGGCAAGGGCATCCACTCGATCTTCGGTGGTGCCTTCACCGTCGAGGCCGAGGCCGTCGGGGACACCCCGATCATCACCGTGCGCCCCGGTTCCGTCGAGGCCCAGCCTGCCGACGGTGCAGGAGAGGTCGTCAACGTCGACGTGCCCGCCCCGGCCGAGAACGCCACCAAGATCACCTCGCGAGAGCCTGCGGTGGCCGGCGACCGTCCGGAGCTCACCGAGGCCACCGTCGTGGTGTCGGGCGGCCGTGGCGTCGGCAGTGCCGAGAACTTCGGCATCGTCGAGGATCTCGCGGACTCGCTCGGTGGCGCGGTGGGCGCCTCGCGTGCCGCGGTCGACTCGGGTTACTACCCTGGCCAGTTCCAGGTCGGCCAGACCGGTAAGACCGTGTCGCCGCAGCTGTACATCGCCTTGGGCATCTCCGGGGCGATCCAGCACCGCGCCGGCATGCAGACCTCGAAGACCATCATCGCGGTCAACAAAGACGAGGAAGCGCCGATCTTCGAGATCGCCGACCTCGGCATCGTCGGTGACCTGTTCAAGGTGACGCCGCAGCTGACCGACGCGGTGAAGGCCCGCAAGGGCTGAGTTCCGCTGCGCGAGCAGACACAAAATCGCACGTTTCGCCTCGCGGACGTGCGATTTTGTGTCTGGTGGGTTGGACACCGCGGGTTCCCTCACAGGTAGCCGAGGGTCAGTATTGACCCATGAGGATTTCAGTTGTCGGGGCCACCGGCCTCATCGGCTCGAAGGTGGTCGACCTGCTGCAGCGCGACGGTCACGACGTCGTGGCGGCATCGCGTTCGTCGGGGGCCGACGTGCTCACCGGCGAGGGCCTCACCGAGGCCCTCACCGGCGCCGACGTCCTCGTCGACGTCACCAATTCCCCGTCGTTCGACGACGACCCGGTGATGGATTTCTTCACCCGGTCCTCGGCGAACCTGGTCAACGCCGCCCGGGATTCGGGTGTCCGGCACTACGTCGCGCTGTCGATCGTCGGCGCCGACGGACTGCCCGCGAGTGGCTATATGCGCGCAAAAGTCGTGCAGGAGGAGACGATCGCCACATCCGGTCTGCCCTTCAGCATCGTGCGCGCCACCCAGTTTCAGGAGTTCGCCGACGCGATCGTCGGCTCGATGCAGGACGGCGACGAGGTGCGGGTGCCGGATGCCCGGATCCAGCCGATCGCCGCCGATGACGTCGCCCTCGAGGTGGTCCGCGTCGCCGTCGCCGCGCCCGTCAACGGGGTCGTGAACGTCGGCGGGCCGGAGAAGATCTCGTTCGCCGACCTGGTGCGCACGGTATTGGCCGGGCGGGGTGCCGACAAGACGGTCGTCGTCGATCCGCGGTCCACGTACTTCGGCACTCCCGTCGACGACACGAGCTTGGTCACCGGCGACGGCGCCGTGCTGGGCACCGTTCGGTTCGACGCCCGGCCGACGGCGGGCTGAACGGGCCAAGACGTCACCTGGCGCTCACGGACACGACACGCGCTGGACGCCCTGACGAGAGGCGGCTGCACGAGCGTGGCGCCATGAGCACTGCTTCTGTACTCATCGCCCCCGACGACATCGATCACGCGCAGCGCGGATCCGCCCCGTCCACGCCCCGCTACAGCCTGCTGTTGTGCACCGACGGCGACTCCATCGAGGCCGCGCAGCGGTTGCGCTACGACGTGTTCAGCACCGAGCCCGGCTTCGCGCTCGCCGGCGACGGCAATTCCGGCGGTCTGGACGCCGACCGGTTCGACGAATACTGCGATCATCTGCTCGTCCGCGACGACGCCACCGGCGAACTGGTCGGCTGCTACCGGATGCTGCCGCCGCCCGGTGCGATCGCCGCAGGCGGGCTGTACACGGCGACCGAGTTCGACGTCACCGCCCTCGACCCGCTCCGGCCCTCGCTGGTCGAAATGGGCCGCGCTGTGGTGCGTGAGGGACACCGCAACGGTGCCGTGGTGCTGCTGATGTGGGCGGGCATCCTCGCCTACCTGGACCGCAGTGGCTACGACTACGTGGCCGGATGCGTCTCGGTGCCCGTCGCGGATCCCGCCGGTCGCAGCCCGGCTGGCAGCCACCTGCGCGGCGTGCGCGACTTCGTCAACCGCCGGCACGCCGCGCCCGCCGAACACACCGTGTACCCGTACCGGCCCGTGATGGTCGACGGTCGCACCCTCGACGAGATCGACCCACCCGCCCGGTTGTCGGTGCCGGCCCTGATGCGCGGATATCTGAGATTGGGCGCCCAGGTGTGCGGCGAACCCGCCCACGACCCGGATTTCGGCGTCGGCGACTTCCCCGCGCTGCTCGGCAAGCAGGACGCCGACACGCGGTACCTGCGCCGGCTCCGCTCGGTCGGGATGGCTTCGGCCGCGGTCGCCGACGGGACGCGGTCATGAACCTGACCCGCGAACACGCGTGGCTGCAGCGCGCGACCTGCGGCGCGCGGTGTGTGCACACTGGAGCCGACGGCCCCGGCCGGCGCTGGGTGGTCGCCGTGCGCACCACGGTGCGCGTCTGCGCAGCAGCCACGCTGTTCGCCGGAGTGTGGCTGCTGGCACTGCCGCTGCCCGGCCGGTCGCATCTGCAGCGCGGGTACTGCCGGCTGATGCTCCGCAGTCTCGGTGTGCGGATGTCCGTGTCAGGAGGGCCGATACGCAACCTGCGGGGCGTGCTGGTGGTCAGCGGGCACGTGTCGTGGCTGGACGTCTTCGCCATCGCGACGGTGCTGCCCGGTTCCTTCGTCGCCCGCGCCGACCTCGTCGACTGGCCCGCGCTCGGTCCGATCGTCCGGCTCATGAAGGTGATCCCGATCGACCGGGCCCGGTTGCGCCGGCTGCCGGCGGTGGTGGCCGCAGTCGCCAATCGGCTCAGGGCAGGGGACACGGTGGTCGCGTTTCCGGAAGGCACCACCTGGTGCGGGCTGAGCTACGGCCGGTTCCGCCCGGCGATGTTCCAGGCCGCGATCGACGCGGGACGCCCGGTGCAGCCACTGCGGCTCAGTTACCGGCACAAGGACGGCCGGGCGTCCACCGTGCCGGCCTTCGTGGGGGACGACACGTTGCTGACCTCTATCAGGCGGGTGATCACCGCACGCCGCACCGTCTGCCACATCCACGTCGACTCGCTGCAACTGCCGGGCGTCGACCGCCGTGACCTGGCGGCCCGCTGTGAGGCCGCCGTCCGCGGCGGGGACGGATTCGCCGCCCCCGGCGGGGCGGGACTCGACCGCCGGGCGATCTCCGACTGCGCCGAGGGTCACTGCATGGTGGCCTGAGCGCGATGGCGGCCGCCCATTCTGCGACGGCTATCCTTGAACGGTTATGTCTTCGCCGGTCTACCTCGACCACGCCGCCACCACCCCGATGCGCCCCGCCGCCATCGAGGCCATGACGGTTGCCATGGCGACGGTGGGCAACGCCGCCTCGCTGCACGGCTCGGGGCGCATGGCCCGGCGCAGGCTGGAGGAGTCCCGCGAGACCCTGGCCCAGCTGCTGGGCGCGCGCCCGTCGGAAGTGATCTTCACCGCCGGTGGCACCGAGAGTGACAACCTCGCAATCAAGGGCATCTACTGGGCGCGGCGCCGTTCGTCGCCGCAACGGCGCCGGATCGTCACCACCCCGGTCGAGCACCATGCGGTGCTGGACGCGGTGGAGTGGCTGGTCGAGCACGAGGACGCCGAGGTCACCTGGTTGCCGGTCGACCGGTACGGCGCCGTCGATCCGTCCGACGTGCGTTCGGCGGTCGGCGATCCCTCCGATGTCGCGCTGATCTCGGTGATGTGGGCCAACAACGAGGTCGGCACCATCATGCCTGTCTCTGAAATCGCCTCTGTCGCAAGTGAATTCAGCATACCGATGCATAGCGATGCGATCCAGGTGGTCGGTCAGCTGCCGGTGGACTTCGCCGCCAGCGGCCTGTCGGCGATGAGCGTCACCGCGCACAAGTTTGGCGGCCCCACCGGTGTGGGCGCACTGCTGCTGCGCCGCGAGACCGCGTGCGTTCCGCAGCTGCACGGCGGAGGTCAGGAGCGTGACGTCCGTTCGGGGACACAGGATGTCGCCGGCGTGATGGGTATGGCCGCAGCCGCGCGTGTCGCCGTCGACGGAATGGACACCGCGGCCGAGCGGATCCGCGCGCTGCGCGACAGGCTGATCGACGGCGTGCTCGACACCATCGACGACGTCGACGTCAACGGTGCACCGGGGCCGGGGCGGTTACCGGGCAACGCACACTTCACGTTCCGCGGCTGCGAGGGCGATTCGCTGCTGATGTTGCTGGACGCCAAGGGAATCGAATGCTCAACGGGGTCGGCGTGCACAGCCGGGGTGGCGCAGCCGTCCCATGTGCTGACCGCGATGGGCGCCGATCCGGCCAGTGCCCGCGGCTCGCTGCGGCTGTCGCTCGGGCACACCAGCACCGACGCCGACGTCGACGCCGTGCTCGACGTGCTGCCCGCCGCCGTGGAACGTGCACGAGCGGCCGCGCTGGCCAGTTCGGGGCGGCAGTAGCCATGCGGGTGCTCGTCGCGATGAGCGGTGGCGTGGACTCCTCGGTGGCCGCCGCCAGAATGGTCGATGCCGGACACGACGTGGTCGGGGTGCATCTGGCGCTGTCGACGGCGCCAGGCACGCTCCGCACCGGATCCCGCGGTTGTTGTTCCAAGGAGGATGCCGGCGATGCGCGCCGGGTCGCCGATGTGCTCGGTATCCCGTTCTACGTGTGGGATTTCGCCGACCGCTTCAAAGAGGACGTGATCGACGACTTCGTCGAGTCCTACGCGCGCGGCGAGACGCCGAATCCGTGTGTGCGCTGCAATGAGCGGATCAAGTTCTCGGCGCTGGCCGCCCGCGCGCTGGCGCTGGGATTCGACGCGCTGGCCACCGGGCACTACGCGCGGTTGGCCGACGGCCGGTTGCGGCGCGCGGTCGACCACGACAAAGACCAGTCCTACGTGCTGGCGGTGCTGACCGCCGAGCAGTTGCGCCACGCGGTGTTCCCGATCGGGGACACCCCGAAGTCCGCGATCCGCGAGGAGGCGGCACGGCGAGGCCTGGCGGTCGCCGACAAGGCCGACAGCCACGACATCTGCTTCATCCCGTCCGGCGACACCAAGGCGTTCCTCGGAGCCCGCATCGGCGTGCGCCGCGGTGCGGTGGTCGACGCCGCCGGCGCCGTGCTCGCCGAGCACGACGGCGTGCACGGGTTCACCATCGGTCAGCGCAAGGGCCTCGGCATCCCCGGCCCCGGCCCTGACGGCCGTCCGCGCTATGTGACGGGGATCGACGCGACCACCGGCACCGTGCAGGTCGGTGACCTCGACGACCTGGAGGTCACCCGGCTCGTCGGCGATGCGCCGGTGTTCACCTCGGGTGCCGCACCCGCCGGGCCGGTCGAGTGCGCCGTGCAGGTCCGCGCGCACGGCGGGGTGGTCGGGGCGGTCGCCGAACTCGGCGACGGTGTGCTTGAGGTGAATCTGCGCAGCCCGCTGCGTGGCGTGGCGCCGGGGCAGACCGTGGTGCTGTACCGGCCCGACCCGGACGGCGACGAGGTGCTCGGCAGCGCGACCATCCGCACCGCCCGCTGACCGTTCACCCCGGAACGTCGACCAGGATGTTGGTCATCACCAGCTCGGGCACCGACTCCGGGAACCCGCAGAAGGTGACTTCGACGAGCACCGCCGACTTCACCCGGTAGTCGCGCCCGCAGTCGCCGGGTCTGGTGTGCACCGAGTCGGCGGTGGTCGTCACCGCGCCGACCAATGCGCGGCCGGGGCTCGTCGCGGCGCAGCCGTCGATCTGGGCGACGACCGAATCGAAGGCCCGTTGCGCGGTGCCGGCATCCCGGTAGCCGGCCGCGCCCTGTGAGATCAGCGCGCCCCGCGGGGGATTCTGGTAGGTCAGTTTGTGGAACTCCTCGACCTCGGGTCCGAACACCCGGGTCTCGGCGTAAATCCAATCACATTGCGGCGGAACGGTTCCGATCATGAAATCGATGTCGACCGGCGCCTTGCTGTCGGTTCCCGGAATCGCGGTCAGATGTTCGCCGGCGCCGGTCACCGCCTGCATCTGAGGGCGATCGAGCAGGATGGCGTCCACGTCCACCGGCGAGCGGGAGCCCTCGTCCACGCCGGGGGCGGCGCGGGTCGGCGACCCGGTCACCTGCTGTGCGCATCCAGCGGCCAGGATCGCCACGGCGCACCACAGTGGCACCGATACACGGCCCGTCATGTACTGACCATAGTGGGTCCAATATCGTCGTACGAGTGAGTGTTTTCGCGACCGCGACCGGTATCGGATCCTGGCCGGGCACGTCGGCCAGGGACGCCGCGGAGGTGGTCGTCGGTGAACTGCACCGCCTTCCGCACCTGGTGGAGCTTCCCGGGCGGGGTGTCGGGGCAGACATGATCGGCCGGGCGGGTGCGCTGCTCGTCGACATCGGCCTCGACATCGTGCCTCGCGGTTACCGCATCGCCCAGGGCCGTAGTTCGGCGACCCGCCGCGCCGCCGGTCTACTCGACGAGGACATGGACGCTCTCGAAGAGGCCTGGGAGAAGGCCGGGCTGCGCGGTACGGGCCGGGTGGTCAAGGTGCAGGCGCCGGGACCGGTGACGCTGGCGGCGCAGCTGGAGCTCGGCGGGGGACACCGCGCGATCACCGACCGAGGCGCCGTCCGGGACCTGACGACGTCGCTGGCCGAGGGGGTGGCCGCGCACCGGGCAGAGCTCGCCCGCCGGCTGGAGAGCCCGATCGTGGTTCAGTTCGACGAACCGTCGCTGCCGGCGGCACTGGCGGGCCGGCTCACCGGGGTCACCAGTCTGAACCCGGTGCATCCCGTGGACGAGTCTTTGGTCACCGCGCTGCTCGACGAGTGCGCAGAGGCGGTCGGCGGTGAAGCCGCGGTGCACTGCTGTGCTGCCGAGGTGCCGTGGAAGGTGTTGCAGCGCAGTGTGATAAGCGCCGTTTCTGTGGACCTTGGCACGCTCACCGCCGCAGATCTGGACGGGATCGGCGAGTTCGTCGAGTCCGACCGCACGGTGCTTCTCGGTGCGGTGCCCGCCACGGCCCCCGACCCCCGACCGGCGGCAGAACAGATCGCCGCGTCGGTGGCCACGGTGACCGACCGACTCGGGTTCGCCCGCGACGTGCTGCGCAGCCGGATCGGGATCACTCCGGCCTGCGGACTCGCCGGTGCGACAGTGACCTGGGCGCGCAGCGCAATCGAATTGTCGCAGCAGGCCGTTGACAGACTGGTCGACGACCCCGAGGGGATCTGAAACGGTCGACCCTTGGTACGGACTCGTCTACTCTCGGGTAGGCGCTGATCGAGATCGGTCACGGGTAGAGCGCCGCACGTCACGGGGATGGTGCTGTTGTCTGGGAAGTGCTCGAGTCGACACGGTGCCGGGGACTGTCTCGACGGTGAGATCCCGCGCCTGCTCGCGCTGGACTCCTTCGAGATCCTCGACACCGCCGCTGAAGAGTCGTTCGACGGTCTGACGATGCTTGCTGCGCACGTGTGCGAGATGCCGATGGCGCTCATCGGCTTCATCGACGCCGCCCGCCAGTGGGTGAAATCCCGCCATGGCGTGGACATCACGGAGACCGCCCGGGAGCACTCGCTCTGCGCGCACACCATCGCGGATGCGGCCCTGCTCGAAATTCCGGACACCCACCGGGATCCGAGGTTCGTCGACCACCCGATGGTCACGACGGCGCCGCACGTGCGGTTTTACGCCGGGGTGCCGCTGGTCACCGAGGACGGACACGCGGTGGGCACCCTCTGTGTCATGGACCGGACACCCCGCACGTTGTCCGACGTTCAGCGCACACACCTGCAAACCTTGGCCGGGCAGGTGATGAACCTGCTGGAGCTGCGCAGCCGGGCCCGCCTGTACGCCTCCGAGATCAAGCGGCGCCTGGCCGCGGACTCCGCGCTGCACGCCCAGCAGCGGATGATCGAAGCGGTGCTGGAACACACCGACGTGCTGGTCTTCGCCAAGGACGTCGACGGCCGATTCGTGATGGCCAATCGCGCACTGGAACACGTCACGGGCGCCGGCCGGACGTTGATCGGCGGGACCGATCACGACTTCTTCGACCCGCAGATCGCCGACGACTACCGCCGCAACGATCTGCAGATCATGGAAAGCCGGGAGTGGCGCGTGTTCACCGAGGAGGTCGTGCACCAGGACGGTTCGGCGCACATCTACCGCTCGTCGAAGTTCCCGTTGTTCGACGACCGTGGCGAGGTGATCGGCACCGGCGGGGTCTCGACCGACGTGACAGAGTTGGCCACCGCGCGCGCCGCGCACGCCGAGGCCGAACAGCGGTGGCGGGCACTGGTCGAGCAGTCACCTGCCGCGGTCGTGGTCGCCAACGTCGACGGCAGCCTGTCCTACGTCAACGGCGAAGCGGTCACGCTGCTGGGCGGGCAGTCCGCCGAGCAGATCACCTCGGTTCCCGGCCTGGAGTTCGTGCCGGAACGCTTTCGCTCGACCGCGCGCAGGCTGTTGGACGAGGTCACCGCCGGCGGACGCCTGGAGCGCTCCCAACGCGGCACGCTGTTGCGGATGGACGGCACCGAGATCGCGGTGGAGTTCAACGTGACGACGATCGATCACGCCGGGGAAGTGAGCGTCCAGCTGGAGGTGCGTGACGTGTCCGCGATCGCCGCGGTGCACGCCGCGCTCAAACACTCCGCGTCCACCGACCCGTTGACCGGTGTGCTGAACCGGCGCGCGTGGGACACCCGGGTGGCTGCACTGCTGGCCGATGCCGACGGTGCACCGATGACGGTGGCCGTCATCGATCTCGACAACTTCAAGGCGTTCAACGACACCCGTGGACACACCGTCGGGGACGCGCTGCTGCAGCACTTCGCGACAGCGGCGAGCGCATCGATCCGCAGCGGCGACATCTTCGCGCGCTGGGGCGGCGAGGAGTTCATCGTCGCACTGCCCGACACCACACCCGAGCAGGCCGAAAAGATCCTGCACCGGTTGCGCCAGTGTGTGTCGTTCGGTCAGACGTGCTCGATCGGCTACACCGCCCACACCCCGGCCGACACCCTGGTCGCCACCGTGTCCCGCGCCGACAGCGCCCTCTATGAGGCGAAAAGCCGTGGCAGGAACCAAATCTGGCGGCTAGACCGCGCCTAGGCGCGCAGGTCTTTGCGCAGGATCTTGCCGGAGGCCGATTTCGGGATCGCGTCGATGAACTCGACCTGACGGACTTTCTTATAGGGCGCGACCTGGCCGGCGACGAACTCCATGACCTCGTCTGCGGTGAGGGTCGCGTCGGGCTGCTTGACCACGAACGCCTTCGGCACCTCCTCGCCTTCGTCGTCGTGCACGCCGATCACCGCGGCGTCGGCGATGCCGGGATGGGTCAGCAGCACCGCTTCGAGCTCGGCGGGCGGCACCTGGTAGCCCTTGTACTTGATCAGCTCCTTGAGCCGGTCGACGATGTACACCAGTCCCTTGGCGTCGATCTGGGCCAGATCACCGGTGTGCAGCCAGCCGTCGTCGTCGATGGTGGTGCGGGTGGCCTCGTCGTTGTTGAGGTACCCGGCCATCACGTTGGGGCCTTTGAACCACAGCTCGCCGGTCTGGCTCAGACCCTCGTCGGGGATCGGGATCTCCTTGCCGGTCTCCGGGTCGACGAGTTTGGAGGCCGCGTTGGGCACCGTCCAGCCCACCGAACTCAGCGGCGCCTCGTCGTGCATGTCGACCAGGCCGCCGTCGAACGGGGTGATGTGGCTGACGGGGCTGAGCTCACTCATGCCGTAACCCTGAACCACCTTGCAGTCCAGGCGCTTCGCGACGGCGTGGCCGAGATCGGCGTCGAGCGGGGCGGCCCCCGACATCACGACGTTGAGCGAGGACAAATCGTGCTCGTCGACCAGCGGGTGCTTGGCCAGCGCCACCGCCACCGGCGGTGCGATGAACGCGATGGTGCAGCGGTGTTCGGCGATGTTGCGCAGGAATTCGCCGAGGTCGAAACTCGGCATGATGACCAGCCTGGCGCGCGAGTGCAGCGCGGCGTTGAGCAGCACAGTCATCCCGTAGATGTGGAAGAACGGCAGCACGGCCAGCACGACGTCGTCGGGCTCCATGCCGTGCAGCGGGCGGATCTGGGCGACGTTGGCGACCAGGTTGCGGTGCGTCAGCATCACACCCTTGGGGTTGCCCGTCGTCCCGGAACTGTAGGGCAGCACCGCAAGATGTGATGACGGCGCGAAATTCACCTGCGGCGCAGGCATTCCCGACGCCAGCAGGTCGGCCGCGTTGGGATGACCCGCCCCCTCGCCGGAGCCGTCACGGCCGGCGCCGTCGAGCACCACCAGATCCTCGTCGGACAGCCCGGCCGCCGCCGCGCCCTCCTTGGCCTGCGGGAGCAGAGCCGTCACCGTAAGAAGCATGCCGGCCCCGGAGTCGGTGAGCTGCTTGGCGATGTCCTTGGCGGTGAACAGCGCGTTGATCGTCGTCGCCGTGGCACCGGCACGCAGGATGCCGTGGAAGGCGACGGCGAACGCCGAGCTGTTGGGGGCGAGCAGCCCGACCACATCGCCGACGCCGATGCCGCGCTGGGCCAGCGCTCCGGCGAACGAGTCGATCCGGGCTATCATCTCGCGGTAGGTGGTGTGTCTGCCCGACCTCGCGTCGATCAGCGCCACCCGGTCGAGGTGAGGGTCGTCGGGTCCGGAGATGTCGGCGAAAAGGTAGTCGTAGACGCTGGCGGTCGGGATGTCGACTTCGGGGAAAGGGCTGGGAAAGGTCATGGTGACTCCGATCGAACCATGCCGTGGGCCCCGTCGGCCCGCCGTTGGTCGAGCTGCCTGACGAGTTTTTTCGAGGCCGCCATCCGGAAGGATGCGTCGACGAGTTCGGCGACCTCCGTCCAGTCCACCTTCGCCGCGGTCAGGTCCAGCCCCAGCCAACCGAACGGACCGAGGTAGGCCGGGAGGAAGAACCGGCGGTCCTGCTCGAGCGCCTTGCGGTCACTGTCGTCGACTTTCACCAGCACCGAATGCGGATGCTCGGTGAACTCACCCTTCGCGGCGCCTTTGACACTGCCTCCGTAGACGGTGAACATCTTCGGCGCGCAGAACACCGGCCGGCCCCAGGAGACTTTCTCGAACGCCTCGGGGAACCCGAGCGCGATGTCGCGGACCTCGGCCAGACCCATGTCGTCCTCGCCGAACATCAACGGATGAGGCATGTGTGCAGCCTACGCAGGGGTCTGTGTCGGGAGCCTTCGATAGCCTTCCAGGGTGAGTCCCGAGGCGACCCCGGATCCCGAGGCAGTGCTGGCCGAGCAGGCCGACGACCCGCGCGACGCGGATCTGCGGCGCCAGTGGCAGGAGCTCGCCGACGAGGTGCGCGACCATCAGTTCCGCTATTACGTGCGCGACGCTCCGATCATCACCGACGCCGAGTTCGACGCGATGCTGCGCAGGCTGCAGGCCCTCGAAGACGACCATCCCGAGCTGCGCACCCCCGACTCGCCGACCCAGCTCGTGGGCGGTGCCGGGTTCGCGACGGACTTCACCCCCGCCGAGCATCTGGATCGGATGCTCAGCCTGGACAATGTTTTCACCCCCGACGAGCTCGCCGCGTGGGCCGCCCGCATCAAGACCGAGATCGGGGCGAGCGCGCAGTATCTCTGCGAGCTGAAGATCGACGGGGTGGCGCTGGCCCTGGTCTACCGCGACGGTCGGCTCGAGCGCGCGGCCACCCGCGGTGACGGTCGTACCGGTGAGGACGTCACGCTCAATGCTCGCACGATCGACGATATTCCTGAACGGCTCAGCGGCACAGACGAATTCCCGCTTCCGGCGGTGCTCGAAGTACGCGGCGAGGTGTTCTTCAGGGTGGCCGACTTCGAGGACCTCAACGCCGGGTTGGTCGCCGAGGGTAAACCGCCGTTCGCCAACCCGCGCAACAGCGCGGCCGGCTCACTGCGCCAGAAGAATCCCGCCGTCACCGCACGGCGCCGGTTGCGGATGATCTGCCACGGCCTGGGCCACATCGAGGGTTCTGAGGGATTCCCCTTCACCTCCCTGCACGAGGCGTACCGCGCGCTCAAGGCGTGGGGGCTGCCGGTCTCGTCAAACACCGCCCAGGTGAAGGGCCTGGACGCGGTCACCGAACGGATCGCCTACTGGGGCGAGCACCGCCACGACGTCGAGCACGAGATCGATGGCGTCGTGGTCAAAGTCGACGACGTCGCACTGCAGCGGCGGCTCGGGGCGACCTCGCGCGCACCGCGCTGGGCGGTGGCTTACAAGTACCCGCCGGAAGAGGCGCAGACCAAGCTGCTCGATATCCGGGTCAACGTCGGGCGCACCGGGCGCGTGACCCCCTTCGCCTACATGGAACCGGTCAAGATCGCCGGATCCACCGTCGGGCTGGCCACGCTGCACAACGGTTCTGAGGTCAAACGCAAGGGTGTGCTGATCGGTGACACCGTGGTGATCCGCAAGGCCGGCGACGTGATCCCCGAGGTGCTCGGCCCGGTCGTCGACCTGCGGGACGGCAGCGAACGCGAGTTCCACATGCCGACCCACTGCCCGGAATGCGGCACCAAGCTGGCCCCGGCCAAGGAGGGCGACGCCGACATTCGCTGCCCGAACTCGCGGACCTGCCCGGCACAGTTGCGGGAGCGGGTCTTTCACGTCGCCGGCCGTGGCGCCTTCGACATCGAAGGGCTCGGCTACGAAGCGGCGACGGCGCTGCTGCAGGCAGGCGCGATCGGCGACGAGGGCGACCTGTTCGATCTCACCGCCGAAGATCTGTTGCGCACCGAGCTGTTCACCACCAAAGCCGGTGAGCTCTCGGCCAACGGCAAGCGGCTGTTGGCCAATCTGGGTAAGGCGAAATCCCAACCGCTGTGGCGGGTGCTCGTCGCCCTGTCGATTCGCCACGTCGGGCCGACCGCGGCGCGGGCGCTGGCCACCGAGTTCGGCAGCCTCGACGCGATCATGGCCGCCTCCGAGGAACAGCTGGCCGCCACCGAAGGGGTGGGGCCGACGATCGCGGCGGCGGTCACCGAATGGTTCACCGTCGACTGGCACCACGCCATCGTCGACAAGTGGCGCACGGCCGGGGTCCGCATGGCCGACGAGCGCGACGCCAGCATCGAACGCACCCTCGAGGGCCTCTCGATCGTGGTCACGGGCTCGCTTGCCGGCTTCAGCCGCGACGAGGCCAAGGAGGCGATCATCGCCCGCGGCGGCAAAGCGGCCGGATCGGTATCGAAGAAGACCGCGTACGTCGTGGCCGGTGATTCGCCGGGGTCCAAGTACGACAAGGCCATTGAACTGGGTGTGCCGGTGCTCGACGAGGACGGCTTCCGCCGGCTGCTGGAGAACGGACCCGACGCCGCGCCGGACGGCGACACCGGCGACGGTTGAGTCGCCGGTCAGCCGATGATGGTGGTGACGATCCCGGCCAGGTAGCCCAGGCGGGCGACCTCGCTGGGCCGGAACGCCGGGCCGCCGGGGCGGCCGAGCATGATCGCGGTCCGCGGGTCGGCCAGCGGTGCAGCGGCCAGCGTGGTGTCCATGTCCCGCCACACCTGGGGCACCCAATCCGCGGTGCCGTCCAGGGCCACCGCACGTTCCAGCGGCAGCCAGGGTGTCTCGGCGGCCTGAGTCTCGGGTGCGCCCGGGCTGCCGACCACACGCTCGGAGCCGGTGTCGGTCAGTTGCACCACGGTGCACCAGCCGACGCGCAACACCCGTGGCGCCTCGTCGACGAGCACCTGCAGCCGGGTGCGTCTGCCGTGCGCGGCCGCGACGTGGTCGATCAACTCGAGTTCACGATGTGCTTCCAGCAGGCCGGTGTGCGGGCGGATGCTGTCGACGTAGACGCCGTTGAGGTTCTCGGCTGCGGTGATCAGCATGTCGGGCATCGCCCCGGCGGGCAGTTCGACCACCAGGTCGTCGATCGCGTAACCGGCGCCGCGCTCCACCACGTCGAGGGACAGGATGTCGGCGCCCACCGAGCCGAGCGCGACGGCCAGGGAACCCAGGCTGCCCGGCCGGTCCGCCAGCTGAACCCGCAGCAGATAGGAAGGCACGGCCAACACTGTGTCACGGTCCGGGCGGGGCGGGCGACTCGGGCGGCGGCGCCCGGGCCCGGTTGAACTAGGCTTGATGGTCGTGTCACAGATCTCCCGAGACGAGGTAGCCCACCTGGCGCGCCTCGCCCGACTCGCCCTGACCGACAGCGAACTGGACAGCTTCGCCGGTCAGCTGGACGCCATCCTCGCTCACGTCAGCCAGATCCAGGCCGTCGACGTCACCGGCGTCGAAGCCACCGACAACCCGCTGAAGGACGTGAACGTGTTCCGGCCCGACGACCCGCAGCCGAGCCTGTCCCAGGAAGAGGCGCTGGCAGCCGCGCCGAAAGCCGTTGACGGCCGCTTCGCGGTGCCGCGGATCCTGGGGGAGCCCGAATGAGTCTCATCAAGCTCGATGCGGCAACCCTCGGCGAGAAGATCGCCGCCAAAGAGGTGTCCTCGACCGAGGTGACGCAGGCCTTCCTGGACCAGATCGCCGACACCGATGAGCGCTACCACGCGTTCTTGCACGTCGCCGCGGAGCGGGCGCTGGACGCCGCGGCCACCGTCGACAAGTCTCTCGCCGCCGGTGAAAGGCCCGCCTCGCCGCTGGCCGGTGTCCCGCTGGCGCTCAAAGACGTCTTCACCACGACCGACATGCCCACCACCTGCGGATCGAAGATCCTGGAGGGCTGGACCTCGCCGTACGACGCCACCGTCACCGCGAAGCTGCGGGCCGCCGGCATCCCGATCCTCGGCAAGACGAACATGGACGAGTTCGCGATGGGATCGTCGACCGAGAACTCGGCCTACGGGCCCACCCGCAATCCGTGGAACGTCGACCGGGTGCCCGGCGGGTCGGGCGGCGGCAGCGCCGCCGCGCTGGCCGCCTTCCAGGCCCCGCTGGCCATCGGCACCGACACCGGCGGATCGATCCGTCAGCCCGCCGCGCTGACCGCCACCGTCGGGGTCAAACCGACTTACGGCACCGTGTCCCGCTACGGGCTGGTGGCGTGCGCGTCTTCGCTCGATCAGGGCGGCCCGTGTGCGCGCACGGTCCTGGACACCGCGCTGCTGCACCAGGTGATCGCGGGTCACGATCCGCGCGACTCGACGTCAGTGAACGCCGAGGTGCCCGACGTCGTCGCCGCGGCGCGCGCCGGTGCGCACGGCGACCTCAAGGGGGTGCGCATCGGGGTGGTCAAGCAGTTGCGCAGTGGCGAGGGCTACCAGCCGGGCGTGCTCGAGTCGTTCAACGCCGCCGTCGAGCAGTTGACCGCGCTCGGCGCGCAGGTCAGCGAGGTCGATTGCCCGCACTTCGACCACTCGCTGTCGGCCTACTACCTGATCCTGCCCTCGGAGGTGTCGTCGAACCTCGCGAAGTTCGACGGCATGCGGTACGGGTTGCGGGCCGGCGACGACGGCACCCGCAGCGCCGAAGAGGTCATGGCGATCACCCGTGCAGTCGGGTTCGGGCCAGAGGTCAAGCGCCGCATCATGATCGGCACGTACGCGTTGTCTGCCGGCTATTACGACGCCTATAACAACCAGGCCCAGAAGGTACGCACGTTGATCGCCCGTGACCTCGACGAGGCATATCAGAAGGTCGACGTCTTGGTGACCCCCACTACTCCTTCTACGGCGTTCCCGCTCGGCGAGAAGGTCGACGATCCGCTGGCGATGTACCTGTTCGACCTGTGCACGCTGCCGCTGAACCTGGCCGGCCACTCCGGGATGTCGGTGCCGTCGGGCCTCGCGGCCGACGACAATCTTCCCGTGGGCCTGCAGATCATGGCCCCGGCACTGGCCGACGACCGGCTCTACCGGGTGGGTGCGGCCTACGAAACCGCGAGAGGACCGCTGCCGACCGCGCTCTGAGCGGGTTAGATGGAGCCATGCGTATCGGAGTGCTGACCGGCGGAGGTGACTGTCCCGGGCTGAACGCCGTGATCAGGGCGGTCGTGCGCACGTGCGACGTGCGGTACGGATCGTCAGTGGTCGGCTTCCAGGACGGCTGGCGCGGTCTGCTGGAGGACCGGCGCATCCAGCTGCGCAACGACGATCGCAACGACCGGCTGCTCGCCAAGGGCGGCACCATTCTCGGCACCGCGCGGGTGAATCCCGACAAGCTGCGCGCCGGTCTGGACCAGATCAAGCAGACGCTGGAGGACAACGGCATCGACGTGCTGATCCCGATCGGGGGAGAGGGCACGCTGACCGCGGCGCACTGGCTGTCCGAGGAGAACGTTCCCGTCGTCGGGGTGCCCAAGACCATCGACAACGACATCGACTGCACCGACGTCACGTTCGGCCACGACACCGCGCTGACTGTCGCCACCGAGGCCATCGACCGGCTGCACAGCACCGCCGAATCCCACCAGCGGGTGATGCTGGTCGAGGTGATGGGGCGGCATGCCGGCTGGATCGCGCTCAACGCCGGCCTGGCCTCAGGGGCGCACATGACGCTGATCCCCGAGCAGCCGTTCGACGTCGAAGAGGTGTGCCGGCTGGTCAAGCAGCGCTTCGTGCGAGGTGATTCGCATTTCATCTGCGTGGTCGCCGAGGGCGCCAAGCCGGCCGAGGGGTCGATGCAGCTGCGCCAGGGCGGCATCGACGAGTTCGGCCACGAGAAGTTCACCGGCGTCGCGCAGCAACTGGCGATCGAGGTGGAGAAACGGATCAGCAAAGAGGTCCGCGTGACGGTGCTCGGGCACGTGCAGCGCGGCGGTACGCCGACCGCCTACGACCGCGTGCTGGCCACCCGGTTCGGGGTCAACGCCGCCGACGCCGCGCACGCCGGCGAGTACGGCATGATGGTGTCCCTGCGCGGCCAGGAGATCGGGCGGGTGCCGCTGGCCGACGCGGTGCGCCAGCTCAAGTTGGTCCCGCAGAGCCGCTACGACGACGCCGCCGAGTTCTTCGGTTGACGGCCACTAGGATCGGGGGCATGACTTCCGTGACCTCGGCCAACGCACCGCTGCTCGATTACGACGAGGTCATCGCCAAGTACGAACCCGTGCTCGGCCTGGAGGTCCACGTCGAGCTCTCGACCGCGACCAAGATGTTCTGCGGGTGCGCCAACCGGTTCGGCGCCGAACCCAACACCCTGGTGTGCCCGGTCTGCCTGGGCCTGCCCGGTTCCCTGCCCGTGCTCAACGAGGCCGCGGTGGAGTCCGCGATCCGGATCGGTCTGGCACTCAACTGCGAGATCGCGTCGTGGTGCCGGTTCGCGCGGAAGAACTACTTCTATCCGGACCAGCCGAAGAACTACCAGATCTCGCAGTACGACGAGCCGATCGCGTTCAACGGGTATCTCGACGTCCCGCTCGACGACGGCAGCACCTGGCGCGTCGAGATCGAGCGCGCCCACATGGAGGAAGACACCGGCAAGCTGACCCACCTCGGCAGCGACACCGGACGTATCGCGGGGGCGACGACCTCGCTGGCCGACTACAACCGCTCCGGCGTGCCGCTGATCGAGATCGTCACCAAACCCGTCGAAGGCGCCGGCGAGCGTGCCCCCGAGATCGCCCGGGCGTATGTCACCGCGTTGCGGGACCTGTTGCGCGCGTTGGACGTCTCCGATGTCCGGATGGATCAGGGCTCGATGCGCTGCGACTCCAATGTGTCCCTCAAACCGATCGGGCAGGCCGAGTTCGGCACCCGCACCGAGACCAAGAATGTCAACTCCCTCAAGAGCGTCGAGATCGCGGTCCGCTACGAGATGCGCAGACAGGCCGCGGTTCTGGACAGCGACGGCACCGTCGTCCAGGAGACCCGGCACTTCCACGAGGATGGACACACCTCGCCCGGGCGCAGCAAGGAGACGGCGCAGGACTACCGCTACTTCCCCGAGCCGGACCTCGAGCCGGTGGCGCCCAGCGCCGATTGGGTGGAACGGTTGCGCGGCACGCTTCCCGAGCTGCCGTGGTTGGCGCGCAAGCGGATTCAGCAGGACTGGGGCATCTCCGACGAGGTGATGCGCGACCTCGTCAACATCGGCGCGCTCGACCTGATCGCCGCGACGGTCGAGCACGGTGTGTCCAGCGACGCCGCGCGCGCGTGGTGGGGCAACTTTCTGGTGCAGAAGGCCAACGAACTCGACGTCGAACTCGACGCGTTGCCGATCACCCCGGCGCAGGTGGCTGCGGTGGTCAAGCTCGTCGACGACGGCAAGCTGTCCAACAAGCTCGCCCGCCAGGTCGTCGAGGGTGTGCTGGCCGGGGAGGGCGAGCCGGAGCAGGTGATGGCCGACCGCGGACTGGTCGTGGTGCGCGACGACTCGTTGATCCAAGCCGCGGTCGACGAGGCGCTGGCCGCCAATCCCGACATCGCCGACAAGATCCGCGGCGGCAAGGTGCAGGCCGCGGGCGCGATCGTCGGCGCGGTGATGAAGGCCACGAAGGGCCAGGCCGACGCCGCGCGGGTGCGTGAACTCGTCATGGCCGCCTGCAACTAGATGACCCGCATCCAGGACCTGGTCTTTCGCGTCCTGCAGCACCCGCTGCGGCTGCTGTCGCTGCGGTCGATCGTCATCCTCGCCCAGCTAGGGGTGATCATCCTGGTGCTGACGCTGGGTGTATGGGTCTGGGTCGGCGTCACCAACGACCAGTACGACCAGCTCGACCGGCGGTTGGACTCACTGTCCAGCCTCGGCGACGTCACCACGCTGCTGCGCAGCGCGCAGGACGGCGTCGGCCCGGAACCGACCGAGGGCGGACTGGTGCGCACCGCTCGCACCGGCGGCACCACCGTGTCGATCCCGGCCGACATCGTGCTCCCCGAACTGCCGAGCGGGTACGCCGACGCGACGATCGACGGAGTCGAGTACCGGGTGCGCACCATCACCACGCCGAGTGCGTCGATCGCGCTCGGTGCGCCGCTGGCCGACACCCAGGCCCGCATCGATTCCCTGCACTGGCGGGTGTTCTGGATCTGTTTCGGGGTGATCCTCAGCACGCTGGTGATCGGCTGGGTCATCGGGCTGATCATGGTCAACCCGTTCCGGCTGCTGGCCCAGCAGGCCCGCGCCATCAACGCGCAGTCCGCGCCCGACGAGGTGCAGGTGCGCGGCGTGTGGGAGGCGGTCGAGATCTCCGAGGCGGTCGAGGGCATGCTGGCCCGGATAGGCGACGAGCAGCAGCGCACCCGGGCCGCGCTGGAGACGGCGCGCGACTTCGCGTCGGTGGCCTCCCACGAGCTGCGGACCCCACTGACGGCGATGCGGACCAACCTCGAGGTGCTCACCACGCTCGACCTCGGTGCCGAGCAGCGCGACGAGGTCATCGGCGATGTGATCCGCACCCAGTCGCGGATCGAGGCCACGCTGTCGGCGTTGGAGCGGCTGGCGCAGGGACAGCTGACCACGGTGGACGACTTCGTCCCGGTCGACGTCGCCGAGTTGCTCGACCGCGCCGCCCACGACGCGATGCGCAATTATCCCGGCCTGGACGTGTCGCTGGCGTCGTCGACGTCGGTGTTGATGCTCGGCATGCCCGCGGGGCTGCGGCTCGTCATCGACAACGCCATCGCCAACGCCGTCAAGCACGGTGGTGCCACCCAGATCCGGCTGAGTGTGGTCAGCTCGCAGTCCGGGGTGGAGATCGCCGTCGACGACAACGGCTCCGGGGTGCCCGAAGAGGAGCGCGCCGCGGTGTTCGAGCGCTTCCACCGGGGGACCACCGCGTCCCGCTCGGGTTCAGGACTCGGACTGGCGCTGGTCGCTCAGCAGGCTGAGATCCACGGTGGCACAGCCTCGTTGGAGGTCAGCCCGCAGGGCGGCACCAGGCTGATGCTGCGTCTGCCGGGCTAGGTGTTGTCGGCGTTGGTGCGCGGGAACCCGCCACCCTGCGGGAACAACGGGAACACCACGTCGTCGAGTTTCATCGCGTCGCCGGAGGTCTTGTTGACGGTGGCGCCCCACACGTTGCCGTCGGGAGAGACCTCCAGTGCCCAGGCGTGCCCGTGCTGGTCCTGACGGACCACCTCCGGATCCCCGGTCACCGCACCGGTTTCCGGGGCCATCCGCACCGCGACGGTCTGCTTGGTGTTGACCAGATTGACCAGCACGGTGCCGTCGAGCGCGGCGCAGCCCGCGACACCGGGTCGGTCCGGCCACGTCCACACCGTGGACACCTTGGAGTCTTTGGTGATGCGCTGCAGCCGGTCGGCGGTCGGCGTCCGGTCGGTGACGTAGAGCGACTCGTCGGCCGGGTCCACGCACACCCCGCCGCCGGGACCCAACCCTGACAGCGCGGTGGTGGTGGGGGCCTGATCGACGGTGGTCGGCTGCTCGATGCGCAGCAGCTTGCCTGCCAGCGAGCCGGGATCGGCGGCCAGCGCCGGGTTTCCGGCGTCCCCGGTCTGCACCATCAGGGTGGTCGGGCTGGTGAAGATCACCGAGCCGGTGTTGCCGGTGGCCCCTTTCGGGATGCCGGTCAGGATCGGCTTAGGCGGGTCACCCTCGACGATGCGCACGACACGGTTGTCGGTCGGTGTGCTGACGTAGGCGTACATCAGCCGGTCCTGGATGAAGGTCGGCGACATCACGATGTCCATCAGGCCGCCGTCACCGCTGGGGTCGACCGGGATGACCATCTTGGTGATGGGCTCGGCCCGCACCGACACCTGCTTGACCGCGCCGGTGGTGCGTTCGGCGACCAGCGCGGACTGGCTGTCGGGCAGCATGATCAGACCGCTGATGCTCTCCAGACAGCCCTGCATGACGCCGGGCGCCGGGCACTCCTTGGGAAACGGCTTGGCCGGCAGGGGAGGAGGAGGCGGCGGCGTCGACGTCGGACCCGGGGCAAGCTGCGGTTCGGTCGTGAACGGCTGGGACTGCGCGGAGTCGAACCGGGCACAGCCGGCCCCGGCAAGCAGCGCCGCGCTCAGCAGCACGACAACAGGCCCCAACGACCGACGCTCGCTCATGCAGGCCAGGTTACGGATCCCC
This sequence comes from Mycobacterium sp. ZZG, assembly GCF_054786995.1. NCBI lineage: Bacteria > Bacillati > Actinomycetota > Actinomycetes > Mycobacteriales > Mycobacteriaceae > Mycobacterium > Mycobacterium sp. ZZG. The sequence goes on along the minus strand of NZ_JBTBFV010000003.1, from coordinate 175,557 downwards.
GGACGGAGCCCGCCACGCGCTCCCGCCGCGACCTGGGACGGCTGAAAGAAACACGTGTTCAACGCGCCGCGCCAATCCCCGGTTGTGAGCCGGACAGCACTTACCCTGGCTGACGTGACGAGCCCCCATGACCCAGGCCTCTGGCAGCGGCCCGACGATTCGGCTGGGCGGCCTGCGTCGGCGAGCCTGGTGGACCCGGAAGACGACCTCCCCACGACGAACTACGGCGGCGACTTCGAGACCACCGCCATTCCGCGCTACGACTCGGCCAAACCGGCCAATCAGCAGCCATTCGCGCTGCTCAACGACCCTGAACCGCTGCCCTACGTGCAGCCCGGCGCCGGGCTGGCGCCCGGGGCCTACGGTGCGACGGCAGCACCCACCGAGGTCGGTGTGGTCGACGCCGACCGGCGCGACGATCGCAGGGGCACCCAGGACCTCGGGCTGTTGCTGCTGCGCGTCGCGGTCGGCGTGCTGCTCATCGGCCATGGCCTGCAGAAGGTGTTCGGTTGGTGGGGCGGCCCCGGACTGGACGGTTTCCGTGACTCACTCGGCGACGTCGGGTTCCGGCACGCCGACATCCTGACCTATGTCGCCGCCGGCGGCCAGATCGCCGCCGGTGTACTGCTGGTCATCGGTCTCTGCACCCCGATCGCCGCGGCCGGGGCCCTCGGTTACCTGATCACCTCGGTGCTGGCCGAGGCCACGATCGCCCATCAGGAAGCCAGACTCTCGGCCTTCCTCACCGACGGGCACGAGTACAAGATCGTGCTGGTCTGCGCCGCGGCGGCCATCATCCTCGTGGGCCCCGGCCGCTACGGCCTGGACGCGGGACGGGGCTGGGCCCGCCGTCCCTTCATCGGATCCTTCGCCGCGCTGCTGCTGGGTGTGGGCGCCGGCATCGCGATCTGGGTGCTGCTCAACGGGACCAACCCGCTGGGCTGATCCACCCTCACTCGTACGGGTTGGGCACCCGTCCGCCGCTGGCGGCGGTCAGCAACGGCAGCGTCGAGAACGTCACGGCCGGCAAGGACAGCTCGGTCCCGTCGCGCTTGTGTGCCACCGCCCACGCGGTGCGCCCGAATCGCAGCCCGTCGATGTCATCCCAGCGCACCGTCCGGCTGTGCAGCATGGTGCGCGCGGTGACGGTGTCCCGGTCGGCGACCGTGCGGTAGCGCATCACGACGATCGACAGGGTCAGCGGAATCAGGAAGAACAGGATGTACCAGGCCGGCCCGGCGAAGACGACGGCGAGCATGGCCACCGTCAGAAAGCCGATCGCGACATGAGCCATCGGTGAGATCCTGATGACGACGGGAGCCTTCTCCGAAGCCGGGGGAGTACGCATGCCGCCATCATCCCACCGTCGCGGTCGGCTTCCCGCGCCGAGCTGATTTGACCTTTTGCCAGTTCGGCGGCTACCGTCGTCTGCTATGCAGACCCCCGGGCTCGTAGTAATTGGGTTGCGCGTTGATGCCGCGCTGGCCCTGTTCGGGGCATAGCAAAACCGCATCGACGCGCAACCCTCGTACAGCCGCCGGGCTGACGGGGGTTTTTTGTTGCCCCAGCATCGATTTGAGAAGATCAGCCGACCGACAAGGACCAAGAGGACACCGTGAGCGCACCTACCAAGCGACCGCCCGAGCAGTCGGCGACCCCGACGAACGGGACAGCGGATGACGCGAAGCACGACTCCGCGTCATCCCCGTCGCAAGCCATTGGCCGACCGAACAACGTTGCCCCGCAACAGCTGACCGGAGCGCAGGCGGTGATCCGTGCGCTCGAGGAACTCGGTGTCGATGTCATCTTCGGCATCCCCGGCGGTGCGGTGCTGCCGGTCTATGACCCGCTGTTCGACTCGCAGAAGCTCCGGCACGTGCTGGTGCGTCACGAGCAGGGCGGCGGGCACGCCGCCAGCGGTTACGCGCACGCCACCGGGCGGGTCGGCGTGTGCATGGCGACCTCCGGGCCCGGGGCCACCAACCTGGTCACCCCGCTGGCCGACGCCTACATGGACTCGATCCCGATGGTGGCGATCACCGGGCAGGTCGGACGCGGGTTGATCGGCACCGACGCGTTCCAGGAAGCCGACATCTCCGGCATCACGATGCCGATCACCAAGCACAACTTCCTGGTGCGCGACGGCGACGACATCGCGCGGGTCATCGCCGAGGCGTTTCACATCGCCTCCAGCGGACGGCCCGGGCCTGTGCTGGTCGACATCCCCAAGGACATCCTGCAGGGGGAATGCACGTTCGCCTGGCCGCCGCAGTTCGAGCTGCCCGGCTACAAGCCGAATACGAAACCACACAACCGGCAGATCCGCGAAGCGGCCAAACTGATCGCCGAGGCGCGCAAGCCGGTGCTCTACGTCGGCGGCGGCGTGATCCGCGGCGAGGCCAGCGAGCAGCTGCTCGAGCTGGCCGAGCTGACCGGCATCCCCGTCGTGACCACGCTGATGGCCCGCGGCGCGTTCCCGGACAGCCATCCGCAGAACATGGGTATGCCCGGCATGCACGGCACGGTCGCCGCGGTGGCCGCCCTGCAGCGCAGCGATCTGCTGATCGCGCTGGGCACCCGTTTCGACGACCGAGTGACCGGCAAACTGGATTCGTTCGCCCCCGAGGCCAAGGTGATCCACGCCGACATCGATCCCGCCGAGATCGGCAAGAACCGCCACGCCGACGTGCCGATCGTGGGTGACGTCAAGGCCGTCATCACTGATCTGATCGATGCCCTGCGCAGGGATGGCGCGGCCGATTCGGCGCGACTGGACAACTGGTCGGAGTACCTGCGCGGAATCCAGTCGACCTACCCGCTGAGCTACGGCCCGCAGAGTGACGGCAGCCTGTCGCCGGAGTTCGTCATCGAGACGCTGGGCAAGATGGCCGGAGCCGACGCCGTCTACGTGGCCGGGGTGGGCCAGCACCAGATGTGGGCCGCGCAGTTCATCTCCTACGAGAACCCCAAGACGTGGATCAACTCCGGTGGTCTGGGCACCATGGGTTTCGCGGTGCCGGCGGCCATGGGCGCCAAGATGGGCCGGCCCGAGGCCGAGGTGTGGGCGATCGACGGCGACGGCTGCTTCCAGATGACCAACCAGGAGCTGGCGACGTGCGCCATCGAAGGGGTGCCGATCAAGGTCGCGCTGATCAACAACGGCAACCTCGGCATGGTGCGCCAGTGGCAGACGCTGTTCTACGAGGAGCGCTACAGCCAGACCGATCTGGCCACCCACACCCGCCGCATCCCGGATTTCGTCAAGCTGTCCGAGGCGCTGGGCTGTGTCGGGTTGCGCTGCGAGCGTGAAGAGGACGTCGCCGACGTGATCGCCCAGGCTCGCGCGATCAACGACCGCCCGGTGGTGATCGAGTTCGTCGTCGGCGCCGACGCCCAGGTGTGGCCGATGGTGGCCGCGGGCACCAGCAACGACGAGATCCAGGCGGCCCGCGGTATCCGGCCGCTGTTCGACAACGAAGAGGGGCACGCCTGATGAGCGCTTGCGCGAAGAACATGGACGCGGGCATGAGCGCTTGCGCGAAGAACGGAGCGCACTGATGAGCATCACCCACACGCTGTCGGTGCTGGTCGAGGACAAGCCCGGCGTGTTGGCCCGCGTGGCCTCGCTGTTCTCAAGGCGCGGCTACAACATCCAGTCGCTCGCCGTCGGGGGCACCGAACACAAGAACCTCTCCCGGATGACCATCGTGGTCGACGTCGAGGAATCGCCGCTGGAGCAGATCACCAAGCAGCTCAACAAGCTCGTCAACGTGATCAAGATCGTCGAGCAGGACGAGGAGCACTCGGTCTCCCGCGAGCTCGCGCTGATCAAGGTCCGCACCGACGCCGCCACCCGCGGTCAGGTCATCGAGGCCGTCAACCTGTTCCGCGCCAAGGTCGTCGACGTCTCCAACGAGTCACTGACCGTCGAGGCCACCGGGACACCTGGCAAGATCGAGGCGCTGCTGAGGGTGCTCGAGCCTTATGGGATCCGGGAGATCGTCCAGTCCGGTGTGGTGTCGCTGTCCCGCGGCCCGCGCGGCATCAGCACCAAGTAAATACCTGAAAAGTAAACAAAAGAAAGAAGATTCACGAAGATGGCAGTTGAGATGTTCTATGACGCCGACGCGGACCTGTCGATCATCCAGGGTCGCAAGGTCGCCGTCATCGGCTACGGCAGCCAGGGGCACGCGCACTCGCTGAGCCTGCGCGACTCCGGCGTCGAGGTGAAGGTCGGCCTCAAGGAGGGCTCGAAGTCCCGCGAGAAGGTCACCGAGCAGGGCCTGGAGGTCGACACGCCGGCCGCGGTCGCCAAGTGGGCCGACGTGATCATGCTGCTGGCGCCCGACACCGCGCAGGCCGAGATCTTCACCAAGGACATCGAGCCCAACCTCGAAGACGGCAACGCCCTGTTCTTCGGCCACGGCCTCAACATCCACTTCGGCCTGATCAAGCCGCCGGCCAACGTCACCATCGGCATGGTGGCCCCCAAGGGCCCGGGTCACCTGGTGCGCCGCCAGTTCGTCGACGGCAAGGGTGTGCCCTGCCTGATCGCGATCGACCAGGATCCCAAGGGTGAGGGCCAGGCGCTGGCGCTGTCGTACGCCGCCGCCATCGGCGGTGCCCGCGCCGGTGTCATCAAGACCACGTTCAAGGAGGAGACCGAGACCGACCTGTTCGGTGAGCAGGCTGTGCTGTGCGGTGGCACCGAGGAACTGGTCAAGACCGGCTTCGAGGTCATGGTCGAGGCGGGCTACGCCCCCGAGATGGCCTACTTCGAGGTGCTGCACGAGCTCAAGCTGATCGTCGACCTGATGTACGAGGGTGGTATCGCGCGGATGAACTACTCGGTGTCCGACACCGCGGAGTTCGGCGGCTACCTGTCCGGCCCGCGCGTGATCGACGCCGACACCAAGAAGCGCATGCAGGACATCCTCAAGGACATCCAGGACGGCACGTTCGTCAAGCGTCTGGTCGCCAACGTCGAGGGTGGGAACAAGGAGCTCGAGGGTCTGCGCAAGCAGAACGCCGAGCATCCGATCGAGGTCACCGGCAAGAAGCTGCGCGACCTCATGAGCTGGGTCGACCGCCCCATCACCGAGACCGCCTAGCCGGTCCGTTCCCGTCGCGGAATAGTAATCCCGGTCGTGATCAGTCGCTGATCACGACCGGGATTGCTGTTCCGGGGGACCCGCGCGGGGGTCGGTACTCTCGGTGATCATGACGGGCACCCCGACTCCGGCCTCGGCGCTGCTGGCGCGTGCCGGCGGCATCCGCGGACTTGTATACACCGCGCTGCCGGTCACGACGTTCGCCGCGCTCAACGCGGTTGCCGGGTTGACACCCGCACTGATCGCGGCGGTGGTCGCCGGGGCGTGCGTGCTGGCCTGGCAGCTGGTGCACCGCGAGTCCACCCGGCCCGCGCTGTTCGGTTTCGCCGGAGTCGCAGTGGGCGCGGGTTTCGCGTTGGTCACCGGGCAGGCCAAGGACTTCTACCTTCCCGGCATCTGGCTGTATCTGTTGATGGCGGTCCTGTTCACCGGCTCGGTCATCGTCCGCCGGCCGTTGATCGGGGTCGTGTGGGCGTGGATGACCGGGCGCGACGGCACCTGGCGGCGAACCCGCCGTGTCCGCACGGCCTTCGACCTGGTGACGCTGATGATGGCGTCGGTGTCGGCGACGCGGTTCGGGGTGCAGTTCTATCTTTACGACACCGACCAGGACGGCATGCTCGCCGTGGCGAGGATCGCCATGGGGTGGCCGGTGTTCCTGGTGACGTCGACGTTGATCTTCCTGGCCATCCGCACGGCGATGCGCGCGCTGCCCAAGGGCGGCGAGCCCGCCTAATGCAGCCGGTCGGCGACGCCGACGACCCGCCGGGCCAGGTGATCGAGCGCGGCCAGCGTCGTGTCGTCGAGCTCGTTGCGGTTCTCGGGGCCGGTGATGTGGCCGACGCCGTACGGGTTGCCGTCGGCGAACTTGATCGCGTCGGTGTATCCGGGCGGCACGATGATGCCGCCGAAGTGCATCAGCGTGATGTACAGGGTGATCAGCGTGGTCTCCTGGCCGCCGTGGGCGGTTTGGGACGACGTGAATCCGGCGTACACCTTGTCGGCGAGCTTGCCCTGCGCCCACAGCCCACCGAGGGAGTCGATGAACGTCCGGAATTGCGAGGCCATGTTGCCGAAGCGGGTGGGGGAGCCGAAGATCACCGCGTCCGCCCACACGATGTCGTCGCCGGTCGCGGCCGGAAGGTCCTTCGTCGCTTGATAATTCGCCATCCACGCGGGGTTGTTGGCGAATGTCTCGGGGTCGCGGGTCTCGGCGACGTGCCGCACCCGTACCTCGGCGCCGGCCGCCTCGGCCGCGGTCGCGACACGGTGGGCCATGGCAGTGCCGTGGCCCGTCGCCGAGTAGTAGATGACCGCCAGTTTCGTCATGGCGCCACCCTACGCGCGATATCGGCGTGCCCGTCGTCGTGAAAGGAGTGTATGAACGCGCCGACATCACTGGGGCCGCGGGGCCAGCGACGGCAGAGTCTTGATGCCGAACTCCCGCCGCAACACGGTGCGGGCGGCGTAGAAACCGGCCATTCCGTGCACGCCGCCGCCGGGCGGGGTGGCCGACGAACACAGATACGCCTTCGGTACCGGCGTCGTCCACGGGTTCCACCGCAGCGCGGGTCCGGTCAGGGCGCTGACCATGTTGTTGGCGCCGACGCCGATGTCCCCGCCCACCAGGTTGGCATTGTGGTCGGACAACCGCGCCGCCGGGATGCTGCGCACGCCGACCACCACGTCCCGGAAGCCGGGGGCGAACCTCTCGAACACCTCGGTGACGGCCTCGGCCATGTCGACCGTCGAGCCGGCAGGCACATGGGCATAGGTCCACAGGGGCCGGCGGCCCTGCGCGTCGATGCGACCCGGATCAGCCAGATGAGGCAGCGAGGCCAGCACCATCGGCCACTGAGGATGCCTACCCGCGGCGATTTCCTTCTCCGCCAAGGCCATCGTGGCGCGATCACCACCCAGGTGCAGTGTCGGCGTATCGGCCAGACGTGCGTCCCGCCAAGGGATCTCGCCGGAGAGTACGAAGTCGACCTTCGCCACACCGGGCCCATATCGGTAGCGCCGCAACGTTTTCGCGTAGCGCTCGGGCAACCGGTCGCCGTAGATGTCTAGTAGGGCCGTCGGCGCGGTGTCGTAGAGCACCACGCCCGCAGGCGGACTCGTCACCGTCTCGCCGAGGATCAGTTCCCCGCCGTGGGCGCGCAGATCCGCGATCAGCGCGTCCGGGACCGCCTGCGAGCCCCCTACCGGGATCGGCCATCCGACCGCATGGCCCAGGGTCGCCAACATCAGCCCGGCGCCGGCCGATACGAGCGATGGCATCCTCGAAATCGTATGTGCCGCAACGCCGGTGAACAAAGCGCGGGCATCCTCGCCGACCAGCGTGCCCCAGGCCGGGGTGCCCTGGGCCAACAGCCGGGGAGCGACCCGCACGGCGGCGGGCAGACTCGGCGGGATCGACCGCTTGTCGCCCAGCAGCAATCCGACCACGCCGTCGCAGTCGGCGACCAACGGCCCGAGCAGCCGCCGCCAGGACGCCCCGTGGTCGAGCTCGGCGCAGGTGCGTTCGATGTCGCGGTAGCCGATGGCCGCCGGGCGGCCGAGCAGCGGATTGCCATAGGACACCTCCGGCACCGCCAGTGTCACCCCGCGGGCACGCAGGTCGAACTCGGAGAAGAACGGTGACGCCAGCGCCAGCGGGTGCACCGCCGAGCAGATGTCGTGCGTCACACCGCCGAACTCCGGATCGGGCAGCGTCCGTGCGCCCCCACCGGGTGTGGCCTGCGCTTCGATCACCCGCACCGACAGCCCTGCTCGCGCGCAGATCACGGCCGCGGCCAGTCCGTTGGGTCCACTCCCGACGACGGTCAATTCCACCTGGCCATTAGAGCCCATTAGGCTGAGGCCTCGTGAGTCTTCCTGTGGTACTGATCGCCGACAAGCTGGCCCAATCGACCGTGGAGGCCCTGGGCGACCAGGTCGAGGTCCGCTGGGTCGACGGACCGGACCGGGAGAAGCTGCTGGCCGCGGTGGCCGACGCCGACGCGCTGCTGGTGCGCTCGGCCACGACCGTCGACGCCGAGGTCCTCGCCGCGGCCCCGAAACTCAAGATCGTCGCCCGCGCGGGCGTGGGCCTGGACAACGTCGACGTCGACGCCGCGACCGCCCGCGGTGTGCTGGTCGTCAACGCGCCGACGTCCAACATCCACAGCGCCGCCGAGCATGCCGTGGCCCTGCTGCTGTCGACCGCTCGCCAGATCCCCGCCGCCGATGCGACGTTGCGCCAGCGCACGTGGAAACGCTCGGCATTCTCGGGAACCGAGATCTTCGGCAAGACCGTGGGCGTGGTCGGTCTGGGCCGCATCGGGCAGCTGGTAGCCCAGCGGCTCGCCGCATTCGGTGCGCACATCACCGCCTATGACCCGTATGTGTCCCACGCGCGCGCCGCGCAACTCGGCATCGAGCTGCTGCCGCTCGACGAGTTGCTCAGCCGCGCCGATTTCATCTCCGTGCACCTGCCCAAGACCAAGGAGACGGCCGGCCTGATCGGCAAGGAGGCGCTGGCCGGCACCAAGCCGGGTGTGATCATCGTCAACGCGGCCCGCGGCGGGTTGATCGACGAGGCTGCCCTGGCCGAGGCGATCGCCAGCGGCCACGTCCGCGGTGCCGGACTGGACGTGTTCGCCACCGAACCGTGCACCGACAGCCCGCTGTTCGATCTGCCGCAGGTCGTCGTCACGCCGCATCTGGGCGCGTCGACCGCCGAGGCGCAGGATCGCGCCGGCACCGATGTGGCGGTCAGCGTGAAGCTGGCCCTGGCCGGTGAGTTCGTCCCGGATGCGGTCAACGTCGGCGGCGGCGCCGTCGGCGAGGAGGTCGCCCCGTGGCTGGACCTGGTCCGCAAGCTCGGGTTGCTCGTCGGGGCCCTGTCGACGGAGCTGCCCACCAACCTGTGCGTGCAGGTGCGCGGCGAGCTGGCCTCCGAGGACGTCGGGGTGCTCCGGCTTTCGGCGTTGCGCGGCCTGTTCTCCGCGGTCATCGAGGACCTCGACGACGGCTCCGGCTCCGCGTCGCGTGTCACGTTCGTCAACGCCCCGGCACTGGCCGCCGAGCGCGGCGTCGAGGCCTCGATCGACACCGAGTCCGAGAGCCCCAACCACCGCAGCGTCGTCGACGTCCGCGGGGTGGCCGCCGACGGTTCCACGGTCAACGTCTCGGGCACGTTGTCGGGCCCCCAGCTGGTGGAGAAGATCGTCCAGATCAACGGTCGCAATTTCGATCTGCGTGCCGAGGGCGTCAACCTGATCATCAACTACGACGATCAGCCCGGCGCGCTGGGCAAGATCGGCACCCTGCTCGGCGGCGCCGCGGTGAACATTCTGGCCGCGCAGCTGAGCCAGGACGCCGACGGCAGCGGTGCGACGATCATGCTGCGACTCGACCGTGAAGTGCCCGAGGACGTCCTCGCTGCCATCGGCCGCGACGTGGACGCCGTGACGCTGGAAGTGGTGGACCTGACATGAGTGCAACGATCAAACTGGCCGTGATCGCCGGTGACGGCATCGGACCGGAGGTGATCGGCGAGGCGCTCAAGGTGCTTGACGCCGTGCTGCCGGCAGTGGAGAAGACCGAATACGACCTCGGCGCACGGCAGTACCACAAGACCGGTGAGGTGCTGCCGGACTCCGTGCTCGAGGAGCTGAAGGGTCACGACGCGATCCTGCTGGGCGCGATCGGGGATCCCTCGGTGCCCAGCGGACTGCTGGAGCGCGGTCTGCTGCTGCGCATCCGGTTCGAACTCGACCACCACATCAATCTGCGGCCCGGCCGGCTCTACCCCGGTGTGCAGAGTCCGCTCGCCGGCGACCCGGAGATCGATTTCGTCGTCGTGCGTGAGGGCACCGAAGGGCCCTACACGGGCAACGGCGGCGCGATCCGGGTGGGCACGCCGCACGAAATCGCCACCGAGGTCAGCGTGAACACCGCCTACGGGGTGCGCCGGGTGGTTCAGGACGCGTTCAAGCGCGCCTACCAACGGCGTAAGCACCTGACCCTGGTGCACAAGAACAACGTGCTGACCAACGCCGGCTCACTGTGGTGGCGCACGGTGCAGGCGGTCGCCGCCGAGTTCCCGGAGGTCGAGGTCGCCTATCAGCACGTCGACGCCGCGACCATCCACATGGTCACCGATCCCGGCCGCTTCGACGTGATCGTCACCGACAACCTGTTCGGCGACATCATCACCGACCTCGCCGCCGCGGTCTGCGGTGGTATCGGGCTGGCCGCCAGCGGCAACATCGATGCCACGCTGACCAATCCGTCGATGTTCGAGCCGGTGCACGGCAGCGCGCCCGATATCGCGGGGCAGGGGATCGCCGATCCGACGGCGGCCATCATGTCGGTGTCGCTGCTGCTGGCCCACATGGCCGAGATCGATGCCGCGACGCGGGTCGACCGGGCGGTCGCCGAACACCTGGCCACCCGGGGAGACGAGAAGCTGTCGACCACCGAGGTCGGCGACCGGATCCTCGGAAAGCTGTAGCCATCGCGGCGTGCGCGTCGCTGACGCGGCAGTGCTGGTTGTTCGCCATCGGCTCGTCGCTCTTCGCGCTCGCCACCGCGCCCCGCTTCCCGGGATGGGTGGGGGCCGCGCCGGCGGATCTGCTGTGCTTTGTCGGCTCCTGAGTTCTTCACCACCGCGGCGTGGATGCAACTGGTCCTCGCCGACCGCGCCGAGCGTCTCGAATGGTCGGCAGCCGCAGCACAGTTCGCCGGGACGTTGTGGTTCAACCTGAGCGCCGGCGCCGCGGTATGGGCCCACGCGGTGCTCGCCGAACGTCGCTACGTCTGGGTGCCCGACGTGACCGGCTCATTGTTCTTCCTGATCAGCGGCGCGATGGCGATGGCGGCGGTCGCCGCCGTCGGGGCGGTGAGGTTCGGGTCGCGCGACTGGATCACCAACGCGGTCAACCTCACCGGCTGCGTCGCGTTCGGGGTGTCGGCGGCCGCCGCGTTCATCCGCAAGGACGGCGTCACCGCAGACGAATGGCTGGCCAACTTCGGCACATTTCTCGGGGCGCTGTGCTTCCTGGCCGCGGCGTTGATCGCGCTGCCCCGCCACAGTCGGTCAGCGGTCTGACTCGACCGTCAGCGGCACCGCCGGAATCGCCAACAACGGGAACAGGGCGCACACCGCGAACGCCACCGGGTAGCCGGCGACCGCGATCAGTCCGCCGAACAGCGGCGGAGCGATGCCCTGGGCGAACAGTTGGCTGGTGTTCTGGGTGCCCAGTGCGCGTCCGCTCCAGAACGGACCCGCGTACTCGGCGATGAGAGTGAACGCCAAACCGTTGTCCGACACGGTGATCACCGAGGCGACGATCATCAGCGCGATGCTCACTGGCGAACCCAGCCAGTCGGTCACTGCCAAGAGGGCCATCGCGGCCGCCGCGGCGGCGGCGATGATGCGGATCGGACGCAGCCGTGAAGCGATCAGGTCGCCGGTGCGCCTGACGAACATGTCCGACCACCGGCCCGCACCGACTCGCCCTGCGGCCCCGAGGATCTGGGCCAGCATCACCAGCAGGCCCGCGGATTCGGCCGACCAGCCGTGCCGGGCGATCAGCCACACCAGCGTGAACGTCCACACCACGACCTGGGGGACGACGAGCAGCACGGACGTGAGGTGGATGCGCCACAGCATCGGTGAGCCGCGGTACGGGTTGCTCAGGACACTATCGCCGGCCTCGGCGCGCGGGGGCCGCGGTGGGTCGATCACCGCGACCGCGCAGAGCACCGCTGCCGCCGCGCACACCACGGCCGGGAAGAGTAGCGCTGCCGAGACTCCCTCGGCCTCGGCCAGCCGCGGGATCACCAGCGCGCCGACGCCCACGCCGAGGGGCTGAGCGGTCTGCCGGATGCCCATCACCAGGCCACGCTGTTCGGCGTCGAACCAGCCGACCACGAGCCGTCCACTGGCGGTATTGCTGCTCGCGGCGGCCATACCACCCAGGAACAGGAAAACACCTGTGGTCAGAAGGGAGTCCGCCGAGGCCGCCGCGAACGCCGCCGCGGCGGTCAGGGCCGACCCGAGCGTCAGTACGACCCGTTCGCCGACGCGATCGACGACGTAGCCCCACGCGATCAGCGTCGTGACCATCCCCAGGCTGGGCAGTGACGACATCAGCCCGGCCGCCGCCAGATCGAGGCCGCGTTCGTCGTGCAGGGTCGGTATCAGGAACGCGACACCGTTGATGAACACGTTGGCGCACAGCGTCGCCGACAGCCCGACAGCCAGCATCGACCAGCGCCTCAACGCGCTGACCGACGTGGTTCCCATGGCGCCATGGTCGCACAGGTGTCTCACAATCCTGAATGGGGTTCCCAAAATATGAGACTTTCTGGCGTGGGTGGCGTGCCGTCGGCGGCGGGTGTACCGCGCACTAGGCTGGCCCTATGCGTCTCGGACGAATTGCCAGCCCCGACGGTGTCGCCTTCGTCTCTATCGAGGGTCCGCCCGACGACCCGGCCGCGGCGGTGGCCCGAGAGATCGCCGAGCATCCCTTCGGTACGCCCACCTTCACCGGCAGGCAGTGGCCGCTGGCCGATGTGCGACTCCTCGCGCCGATCCTGGCCAGCAAGGTCGCGGCGATGGGCAAGAACTACGCCGCGCACATCGAGGAGATGGGCGGGGGCACCTTCGAGGACCCGATCATCTTCCTCAAGCCGAACACGGCGATCATCGGGCCCTATACGCCGATCCAACTTCCCGCCGACGCCAACCCGGTGCACTTCGAAGGCGAACTGGCCGTGGTGATCGGCCGGCCCTGCAAGGACGTTCCGGCCTCGCGCGCCGCCGAGAACATTCTGGGCTACACGATCGCCAACGATGTGTCGGCGCGGGATCAGCAGCGCAAGGACGGCCAGTGGACGCGTGCCAAGGGCCACGACACCTTCTGCCCGGTGGGACCGTGGATCGAAACAGACCTCGACCCCTCCGACCTCGAAATCCGCACGGAGGTCAATGGCGAAGTCAAACAACGGAGCCGGACGTCGTTGATGATCCACGACGTCGGCGCGATCATCGAGTGGGTCTCGGCGGTGATGACCTTGCTGCCCGGTGATCTCATCTTGACCGGAACCCCGGAAGGCGTGGGCCCGCTGGAGCACGGTGACGTCGTCAGCATCACTGTCGAAGGGATCGGGACCCTCACCAATCCTGTTGTCAGAAAAGGAAGATCGTGACGACCTCGAATGCGGTACGTGTCAGATTCTGCCCGTCGCCGACCGGGACGCCCCACGTCGGCCTGATCCGTACCGCGCTGTTCAACTGGGCCTACGCCCGGCACACCGGCGGCGCGTTCGTCTTCCGCATCGAGGACACCGACGCCGCCCGCGACAGTGAGGACAGCTATGTTGCGCTGCTGGACGCACTGCGGTGGCTGGGAATGGACTGGGACGAAGGTCCCGAGGTCGGCGGTCCGCACGCCCCGTACCGCCAGTCGCAGCGCCGCGAGATCTATCTCGACGTGATCGAGCGCCTGCTCGCCGCCGGCGAAGCCTACGAGGCCTACTCGACCGCCGAGGAGGTCGAGGCCCGCCATATCGCCGCCGGGCGCAACCCCAAACTCGGATACGACAACTACGACCGCGAGCTGACCGAGGAGCAGCGCGCGGCGTTCCGCGCCGAGGGCCGCCGGCCAGTCGTCCGGCTGCGCATGCCCGACACGGACCTGACCTGGAACGACCTCGTCCGCGGCGAGACCACGTTCCCCGCGGGGTCGGTGCCGGATTTCGCGCTCACGCGAGCCAGCGGCGACCCGTTGTACACCTTGGTCAATCCGGTCGACGACGCGTTGATGAAAATCACACACGTGCTCCGTGGCGAGGACCTCCTGCCGTCCACTCCCCGGCAGCTCGCGCTCTACGCCGCGCTGATCCGCATCGGTGTGACCGATATGACACCGCAATTCGCCCATCTTCCTCCGGTCCTCGGCGAGGGCAACAAGAAGCTGTCCAAACGCGACCCGCAATCCAATCTTTTCCTGCACCGGGACCGTGGGTTCATCCCCGAGGGCCTGCTCAATTACCTTGCCCTGCTGGGCTGGTCGATCGCCGGTGACCGCGACATCTTCAGCCTGGACGAGATGGTCGCCGCGTTCGACGTCGCCGACGTGAACTCCAATCCGGCGCGGTTCGACCAGAAGAAGGCCGAAGCGCTCAACGCCGAGCACATCCGGATGCTCGAAGAGGCCGAGTTCATCCGCCGGCTCGGGGAGTACTTCGCCGCTCACGGTTACCGCACCGGTCTGGACGAGGTCGGCTTCGCCGAGGCGGCCCGGCTGGTGCAGACCCGGATCGTCGTGCTCGGCGATGCCTGGGATCTGTTGAAGTTCCTCGACGACGCCTCGTTCGCACTCGACGACAAATCGGCGGCCAAGGAACTCAAGGCCGAGGCGGTGCCGGTACTCGACGCCGCGGTGCAAGCACTTCAGGGCATCGCGACGTGGGACGCGGCGGCCATCGAGGCGGCGCTGAAGTCCGCGCTGATCGAAGCGCTCGAGCTCAAACCGCGCAAGGCCTTCGGTCCGGTCCGGGTGGCCGCGACGGGCTCGTCGGTGAGCCCGCCGCTGTTCGAGTCGCTGGAGCTTCTCGGCCGCGACCGCAGCTTGGCGCGGTTGCAGGCCGGCCGGGATCACGCCGCGGCGGCCGCGACGGCGGTGCCGTGAAAAATCAGTCCGAAATCTTTGGTAGTCTGCTCGTCGGCCCGTGAAAGGCGCGCGAAGGTGACACCGACGCACGCCGGGCCGAAAAGGGGCTTGTGACCAGCGGTTACAAGCAGCCAATGGGGTATGGTGTAATTGGCAACACAGCTGATTCTGGTTCAGCCATTCTAGGTTCGAGTCCTGGTACCCCAGCCAACGCCACTGATTAGGTCTGCATTCTCACCTGAGCTATGCTTTCCAACCGGCACCAGTTCTAGCCCCCGTCGTCTAGCGGCCTAGGACGCCGCCCTCTCACGGCGGTAGCGTGGGTTCGAATCCCATCGGGGGTACAAAGCAACACTCCGGTTCCTCATCCGAGGGCCGGAGTTTTTCGTTGCGTACTCGCCCAGCACTCGCCCGGGACCGCGTGAGACCACGCAATGTCGGCCGGGCGGTGGTGTCTCCGTAGCCCGGGCGCCGGGCGCTCGCTACAGCCGCCGGGTCAGCGCATCGGCCGCGGCGACCAGATCGGCCGCCCAGCGCGCCCCGGGCCGGCGGCCCATCCGGTCGATGGGCCCGGAGACCGAGACGGCGGCGATGACCGCGCCCCGGCCGTCGCGCACCGGAGCCGAGACGCTGGCCACACCGGGCTCGCGTTCGGCGGCGCTCTGGGCCCAGCCCCGCTTGCGCACCTCGGCCAGGGTCCGGTCGGTGAACATGGCCGACGGCAGCACCGCCTGCTGGGTGGCCGCATCTGCGAAGGCGAGCAGCACCTTGGCTCCCGAACCCGCCGTCATGGGCAGTCGGGTGCCGACGGGAACGGTGTCACGTAGACCGGCGGGCGGCTCCAGGGCCGCGATACAGATGCGGGCGGTACCCTCCCGCCGGTAGAGCTGCACACTCTCCCCGGTCAATTCGCGCAGCCGGGGCAGCACCACAGCACCGGCGGTCAGCAGCGGATCGTTGACATGCCCGGCGAGTTCGGTCAGTGCCGGACCGAGACGCCACTGTCCGTCGCCGTCGCGTGCGAGGAGCCGGTGGGTTTCCAATCCGACGGCGAGCCGGTGCGCAGTCGCCCGCGGTAGGTCGGTGCGCTCGCAGAGATCGGCGAGACCGCAGGGGGACTCGGCTACCGCGTGAAGCACGGTGACCGCTTTGTCCAGCACGCCGATACCGCTATTCTGTCTCACAAGGAGATACTAGCTTCCCAGATTGTGAGACAGTCAAGATGGTCATCGCGAACCAGCCCCGCACGCTCGCCGAGAAGGTGTGGAGCGATCACGTCGTCGTTCCGGGCACCGGTGAGGGTGCCGCGCGTCAGCCGGACCTCATCTACATCGATCTGCATATCCTCCACGAGGTCACCAGCCCCCAGGCCTTCGACGGCTTGCGGCTGGCCGGACGCCCGGTGCGCCGGCCCGATCTAACGATCGCCACCGAGGACCACAACGTGCCGACCGTCGACATCGACAAGCCGATCGCCGACCCGGTCTCACGCACCCAGGTCGAGACTCTCCGGCGGAACTGTGCGGATTTCGGCATCAGACTCCACCCGATGGGAGATGTCGAGCAGGGCATCGTGCACATCATCGGGCCGCAGTTGGGTCTGACCCAGCCGGGCATGACCGTGGTCTGTGGTGACAGCCACACCTCGACGCACGGTGCGTTCGGCGCTCTGGCGATGGGGATCGGAACCTCTGAGGTCGAACATGTGCTTGCCACCCAGACGCTTCCGCTGCGGCCGTTCAAGACCCAGGCGGTCAATGTCGACGGCGAACTCCCGCCCGGAGTCAGCGCCAAGGACATCATCCTCGCCGTCATCGCAAAGATCGGCACCGGCGGCGGTCAGGGTCACGTGATCGAATACCGGGGCAGCGCCATCGAATCGCTGTCCATGGAAGGCCGGATGACGGTCTGCAACATGAGCATCGAGGCGGGCGCCAGGGCGGGCATGATCGCCCCCGACGAGAAGACGTTCGAATTCCTGCGTGGCCGTCCGCATGCTCCTGCGGGGGCTCAGTGGGACGCCGCGGTCGAGGCGTGGAGTCAGCTGCGCACCGACGAGGGCGCCCAGTTCGACACCGAGATCTACATCGACGCCTCGACGCTGAGCCCCTTCGTGACGTGGGGCACCAATCCCGGCCAGGGTGTCGCACTGAGCGGATCGGTCCCCGACCCCGAGATGATCTTCGACGAGGGGGAGCGCCTGGCCGCCGAAAAGGCGTTGGCTTACATGGACCTTCGTCCGGGTACTCCGCTGCGTGAAATCCCGGTCGACACGGTGTTCGTCGGATCGTGCACGAACGGCCGGATCGAGGATCTGCGCGTGGTCGCCGACGTGCTGCGCGGCCGGAAGGTGGCCGACGACGTCCGGATGCTGGTCGTTCCCGGTTCGATGCGGGTGCGCGCCCAGGCCGAAGCCGAGGGCCTGGGTGAGATCTTCACTGCCGCAGGGGCCGAATGGCGCCAGGCGGGATGCTCGATGTGCCTCGGGATGAACCCGGATCAACTCGCCCCGGGGGAGCGATGCGCATCGACCTCGAACCGGAATTTCGAGGGGCGGCAGGGCAAGGGCGGACGAACGCATCTCGTCTCGCCCGCGGTGGCCGCCGCGACCGCGGTGCGCGGCACGCTGTCTTCCCCCGCCGACCTGGCCGCCGATTCGGCCCACTGAGACCTCAGGAGACTGTCATGGAAGCTTTCCGCACCCACACCGGGATCGGCGTTCCGCTGCGCCGCTCGAACGTCGACACCGACCAGATCATCCCCGCGGTCTATTTGAAGCGGGTGACCCGAACGGGATTCGAGGACGGTCTTTTCGCGGCCTGGCGCACCGACCCGTCCTTCGTCTTGAATTCACCGCCGTTCGACAAGGGCTCGGTTCTGGTCGCCGGACCGGATTTCGGCACCGGGTCGTCACGCGAACATGCGGTCTGGGCGCTGATGGACTTCGGATTCCGGGTAGTCATCTCATCCCGATTCGCCGATATTTTCCGGGGCAACGCCGGCAAGGCCGGTCTACTGGCGGCGGAAGTGGCGCAGGATGACGTCGAATTGTTGTGGAAGCTCATAGAGCAGCATCCCGGGACGGAAATCACTGTCAATCTTCAAGATCGGACCATCACCGCCGCAACCATGATGGTGCCGTTCAACATTGACGATTACACCGCTTGGCGGCTGCTCGAGGGACTCGACGATATAGGCCTTACGCTGCGCAAACTCGACGAAATCGAGAATTTTGAGCGACGCAGGCCGGAGTGGAAACCCTCCACACTTCCGGCGTGATCGGGCGGCCGAAAGGCCGAAATCCCGCGCCTGAAACCCTCTTTTCGCGGGCTCCGATAGGACGGTAAGGGAGCCAAGCGGATTGAAAAAAGTTCGCTGTGCACGCCTGAAATTGCGCGTGGCTCTTGGAAATCAGCAGGCAATGGGTTTACCGTGTCCACTAGTCGGCCCAGAGAGGGCCACTGGTTTCGGAGGTTTTGCATGAACAAAGCAGAGCTCATCGACGTACTCACGGAGAAGTTGGGCTCGGATCGTCGGCAAGCGACTGCGGCGGTGGAGAACGTTGTCGACACCATCGTGCGCGCCGTGCACAAGGGTGAGAGCGTCACCATCACCGGCTTCGGTGTTTTCGAGCAGCGGCGTCGCGCCGCCCGCGTGGCGCGCAATCCGCGTACCGGCGAGACCGTAAAGGTGAAGCCCACCTCAGTTCCGGCGTTCCGTCCCGGCGCTCAGTTCAAGGCTGTTGTCTCTGGCGCACAGAAGCTTCCGGCCGAAGGGCCGGCGGTCAAGCGCGGCGTGACCGCGACGAGCACCGCGCGCAAGGCAGCCAAGAAGGCTCCGGCCAAGAAGGCCGCTGCCAAGAAGGCGGCTCCGGCCAAGAAGGCTCCGGCCAAGAAGGCCGCGACCAAGGCTCCCGCCAAGAAGGCCACCGCCGCGAAGAAGGCGGCTCCGGCCAAGAAGGCCACCGCCGCGAAGAAGGCGGCTCCGGCCAAGAAGGCCACCGCCGCGAAGAAGGCGGCTCCGGCCAAGAAGGCTCCGGCCAAGAAGGCCGCGACCAAGGCTCCGGCCAAGAAGGCCACCGCCGCGAAGAAGGCGCCCGCCAAGAAGGCTCCGGCCAAGCGCGGACGCAAGTAACACGTTCTCACGGATACGCCGCGGATCTGATGATCCGCGGCGTATTTCGTGTCGCCGTTACGACGAAGTTGTATTCAATTGCGGCATCACTTTTTCGGGGGTAGTGGGCTGCCGATGTGGTCGGCGGCGATGAGCCGGCCCTCATGCAGGGACATCACCCACGTGCTGCCCTTGCGGTTGCGGGACTTGTCCGGCCGTACCCCGTCGCGCTCGCACCACCAGGCGATGAGGTCGGGAATCACCTTCCCCTGGCTGCAGATCACCGGTGTGACCGACTTCTCGGCGATTTCGAGAACGCGGTGCCGGGCGGCCTTGCGGTCCTCCGCGTACGCCTCTTCGGTGAGCATCGGCTCGACGTGGATCACCGTGCCGAGTTCTTCGGCCAACGGCTCGAGCGTCTGCCGGCAGCGCACCCGGTCGGCGGCGAACAGTTCTTCGGCTCCGAACGCCAGCAACTGTGTGACCAGTGCCTCGGCCTGGGCGCGGCCATGCTTGTCCAATGGGCGCTTTCGGTCGTCGCCGCGGTAGCGTTTCTTGTCACCGGCGGTGCCGTGCCGAACGATGAGCACCGTCTGGGTGTCGGCGGGATGTTTGAGGAAGTGGCGGAGAACCTTGCGGTCGTGCGGGTAGCTCAGCGTGGACATCGCGTCCTCGGCGGAGAGCCACCGCAGTTCGTCGACTTCGGCGTTCGGGGCGAATTCGCCGCCCAGGCAGCGCGCGGCCCAGTACCGCACCTTCTTCGTGGCGTTGTCGACCGGATAGGTGACGGTGGGCAGCCGCCGCCCGAGGCGGGCGCGGTAACCCGTCTCCTCCTCGATCTCACGCACCGCGGTGACCGGCTCGGTTTCGTCCGGGTCGACCTTGCCTTTAGGCAGTGACCAGTCGTCGTAGCGGGGTCGGTGCACCACCGCGATCTCCGGTGTGTCCGTGCACTCCTGGGGACGCCACAGTACTGCGCCGGCTGCCAGGATCGGTGACTTCTTCACCACGACGGCATCCCGCTTGTGCTCCTTCGGCACCTCAACTCCTGCGTGTCATTCGCGAATGGGAAGAGCGGTCACGGGTGCCGATGTCGCTCCATCAGCGATCGCTGATGGTCCCGCACGGTGTGCCCTTCCTGTGGCGACGCGGTCCAATTCCCGTCGGGACCGAGTTCCCAGCACCGCGTACTCGGGTCGACCGCAGATTCAAAGATGTCGTTCAGTTGTGCGGTCAAACGTGGATCTTTGACCTGCGCCATGACTTCCACCCGCCGGTCGAGATTACGGTGCATCATGTCGGCGCTCCCGATCCAGTATTCGTCGATGGCGCGGAAATGAATGATCCGTGAATGTTCGAGGAACCGGCCGAGGATCGACCGCACCGTGATGTTCTCCGAGAAGCCGGGTACACCCGGGCGCAGCGCGCAGATTCCGCGGACCACGACCTCGACGCGCACCCCGGCCTGCGACGCGCGGTACAGCGCGTCGATGACCTGCTCGTCGACCAAAGCATTTGCCTTCAAGCGAATCCGGCCGTCGGCTCCGTCCCGGGTGGCAGCGATCTCCCGTTCGATGCGCTCGATGATGCCCTTGCGCACACCGTACGGCGCCACCAGCAGGTTGCGGTAGGACTCCTTGCGTGAGTAACCCGTCAGTGAATTGAACAGGTCGGTCAGGTCGGCGCCGATGTCGGGTGCGGCCGTCAGCAGGCCGATGTCCTCGTAGAGGCGCGCCGTCTTCGGGTTGTAATTGCCGGTGCCGACATGGCAGTAGCGGCGGATGGTCGATCCCTCCCGGCGCACCACCAGGCACGTCTTGCAGTGTGTCTTCAATCCGATGAGCCCATAGACCACATGCACACCGGCTTGTTCGAGTGCGCGCGCCCACTTGATGTTGGCCTGTTCGTCGAACCGGGCCTTGATCTCAACCAATGCCACCACCTGCTTGCCGGCCTCGGCGGCGTCGATCAGCGCGTTGACGATCGGCGAATCACCTGAGGTGCGGTAGAGGGTCTGTTTGATGGCAAGCACATTGGGGTCTGCGGCAGCTTGTTCGATGAAGCGCTGCACGGTGGTCGAGAACGAGTCGTAGGGGTGATGCACCAGGACGTCGCCGTCACGCAGCGCGGCGAAGATGCTCTTGGGGGTCTCGCGCTCGCCGAACGCCGACGGCGTGGCCGGCACGAACGGCGGATCCTTGAGCGCCGGCCGGTCCACCTTGTAGATCTGCCACAGCGACGAGAGATCCAGAAGCCCGGGCACCTCGACCACGTCCCCGGGCGCGACATCGAGTTCACGCAGCAGCAGTTCCAGCATGCTCTCGGTCATGTCGTCGGAGACCTCAAGGCGCACCGGAGATCCGAAGCGCCGCCGGGCCAACTCGCGTTCGAGCGCCTGCAACAGGTCTTCGTCGCGGTCTTCCTCCACCTCGAAATCGGCATTTCGGGTGATGCGGAACGCATGGTGCTCCACCACTTCCAGGCCCGGAAACAACACCGGAAGGAACGCCGCGATCAATTCCTCC
Source organism: Mycobacterium sp. ZZG (assembly GCF_054786995.1). NCBI lineage: Bacteria > Bacillati > Actinomycetota > Actinomycetes > Mycobacteriales > Mycobacteriaceae > Mycobacterium > Mycobacterium sp. ZZG. Next base: position 154,140 of record NZ_JBTBFV010000003.1, on the reverse strand, counting down.
ATCGGCAGGAACCGCACCGTGCCGGGGGTGTCTTCCCTGCCGGCGAGTTCGACGAAGCGGTCCACGTTGTCGGGCACTTTGATTCGCGCGAAATGCTGGCCGCCGTCGTCGGGGTGCTTGACGGTGATGGCGAGGTTCAGGCTCAACCCGCTCACGAACGGGAACGGGTGGGCAGGATCGACCGCCAGCGGAGTGAGCACCGGGAAGACCTGCTCGTGGAAATAGGTGGAGAGCCTGCCCCGCTCGGCCTCGTCGAGTTCGGCCCAGGTGACGATGACGATGCCCTCTTCGGCCAGTGCCGGCCGTACCGAGTCGAGGAACACTCGCGCGTGCCGGCTGGCGATCTGCTGGGTCCGTTCGCTGATGCGGCGCAGCTGTTCACGCGGCGAGAGCCCATCGGCAGAACGCACCGACAGTCCCATCTCGTCGCGGCGCTTCAGCCCAGCCACCCGCACCATGTAGAACTCGTCGAGATTGGACGCGAAGATCGCCAGGAACTTGGCGCGTTCCAACAGCGGCAACGACGGGTCGGCCGCGAGCGCGAGCACACGGGCGTTGAAGTCCAGCCAACTCAATTCCCGGTTCAGGTAGCGGTCATCAGGCAGTGGGTTCTCGACGGTGGGTGACGTCGCCGCGGGTGGCGCCACGGGTGCCGAATCCGTGGGTGCGGCGACCGGCGGCGGGGCGACCGTCTCGGACGTCTCGGAGAGCCCGGAGGGCTCCGCCTGGTCGGGCCTGGTCTGGGCTTCGGTCATATCTGTCGATGATTCCCTATACCCGGGTGCTCCTGCCACCGAGATGGGTCACGGATTCACGACGCGTCCGATCGCCTGCGCGGTGGCCGGGCCGACGCCGTGGTCACGGGCGGCGAGCAGGTCCTCAGGGGTGTCGATGTCCGAGCGCAGCCCCGGCCAGGGCCCGGCCAGCTCGACCGCACCGGAACGGCGATGACGCCGCGCGGAGTCGGGTCCGAACCGCGGTTTAAGCGCGACTCCGAACGCGAACAGAGCCGAGGTTCCGGTGCCGTGCCGGTCGGCGACGAAACTGCGCGGATGCGCCCGCGCCGCGGCGATCGCCTCGGCCAGTTCGATGGTCTGCAGACAGGGCAGATCACCCTGTAAAGCAACGATATTCGCGCTCTGCCGGCGGGCCACTGCCTCGGCCGCGTTCAACGCGTTGTTCAGTGGGTCCCGATGGCCCTCCGGTGTCGGGTCGGTGAGCACGCGGGCGCCGGTCCTGCGGGCGGCCTCGGCGGCATCGCGGTCGGGGGTCACGACCAGCACCGAGCGCAGGGCTGGGACGGCCATGGCAGCGGTGATGGTGTCGACGAGCATCGCCAGCACGACGTCCTCGCGGGCCGCGGCCGAAAACACCGGAGCCAGCCGTGTCTTGGCAGCAGTGAGCCGCTTGACCGCGATCACCAGGCCGATGTCGGCGCGGTTGATGTTCATGCCGCTCACGAGCGCCATCCTGCCAGTCGGTTATTCCCGGTTAGTCTGAAGCCGTGGTGGAAGCAGCGGTAATGGGGGCCGGGGCCTGGGGAACAGCCCTGGCCAAGGTGTTGGCCGATGCCGGCAACAACGTCACGTTGTGGGCCCGCCGGGCGGAGTTGGCCGACGAGATCAACCGGACCCACCGTAACGCCGGCTACCTGGATGTCGCGCTGCCCCCATCGATTCGCGCCACCAGTGATCCGGCCGAAGCGCTCGGTGCACCGTGCACGGTGTTTCTGGCGGTTCCGTCACAGACCCTGCGGGCCAATCTCGAACTGTGGAAGGGGTACCTCGGCGCCGACACCACGTTGGTGAATCTGGCCAAAGGCATCGAACTGGACACGCTGATGCGGATGAGTCAGGTCATCATCTCGGTGACCGGCGCCGACCCGGGAAGGGTCGCCGTCGTCAGCGGGCCGAATCTGGCCCGCGAGATCGCCGAGGAGCAGCCGGCGGCCACGGTCGTCGCCTGCAGCGACTCCGGCCGGGCGGTCGCACTGCAGCGGGCGCTGGCCACCGGGTACTTCCGGCCGTACACCAACTCCGATGTCATCGGCGCCGAGATCGGCGGCGCATGCAAGAACGTCATCGCGCTGGCCTGCGGAATGGCCGCCGGTGTGGGGCTCGGCGAGAACACCGCAGCGGCCATCATCACGCGTGGGCTGGCCGAGATCATGCGTCTGGGAATTGCGTTGGGAGCCAAGCCCGCCACCCTGGCCGGCCTCGCGGGGATCGGAGATCTGGTGGCCACCTGCACCTCACCGCAGTCCCGGAACCGCTCGTTCGGGGAACATCTGGGCAAGGGTGGCACCATCGAGGCCGCCCGGGAGGCGACCGGAGGCCACGTGGCCGAGGGGGTGACGTCGTGCCAGTCAGTGCTGGCGTTGGCCTCCAGCTACGACGTCGAGATGCCGCTCACCGAGGCGGTGCACCGGGTGTGCCACCGGGGATTGTCGGTCGACGATGCGGTCTCGCTGCTCCTCGGTCGCACCCCCAAGCCGGAGTGAGCGCCGATGACCGGCACCTACGGAGACTCCACACGCAGCGTCAAATCCGTTGTCGCCCAGGGTATTCCGGGCGAGCCAGTGGCACAGCCGCTGGTGCCGGTGGCGGCCTATCACCTCGGCGCGGACGAGGACGAAGCCCTTGACAGCTATGGCCGCAAGTCCAACCCGACGTGGCGGCAACTGGAGTCCGCGCTGGCCCAGCTCGAAGGGGCTGCGCGCGCACTGACTTTCGGTTCGGGAATGGCCGCGCTGACCGCGGTGCTGCGGATCCTGGCCGAGCCGGGCCACACGCTGGTGGTGCCGGCGGACGGGTATTACCAGGTGCGTGCCTACGCCAAGGAGTACCTCGCGCCGCGCGGCGTCACCGTCGTCGAAGCGCGGTGCGACCAGATGTGCGACGCAGCCCGTGACGCGGACGTGGTGCTGGCCGAGACCCCGTCGAACCCCGGACTCGACGTGGTGGAACTGCACCGGCTGGCCATGACGTGCCGGTCGCAGCGGACGGTGCTCGTCGTCGACAACACCACCGCCACTCCGCTCGGACAGCAACCGTTGTCGCTCGGCGCCGACCTGGTGGTCGCCAGCGCCACCAAGGCGCTGGCCGGCCATCACGATGTCCTCGCCGGCTACGTGGCGGGAAGCCACCCCGAACTGATGGAACGCATCGAGCGCGAACGACTTCTCGCCGGGCCCATCCTCGGTGCCTTCGAAGCCTGGCTGGTGCTACGCAGCCTGGGCAGTGCCGGATTGCGGTTCGAGAGACAGTGCCAGAACGCCGCGGCGTTGGCGCTGATGCTGCGTTCCCACCCGGCGGTGCGATCTGTGCGCTATCCCGGCCTACCCGAGGATCCGTCACACGCGATCGCGTCCGCTCAGATGCGGCGGTTCGGCGGCATCGTGGCGGTGGAGTTGGCCGACGCCGACGCGGTGCACGATCTCGTGCGGCGAAGCGCGTTGCTGGTGGCGTCCACGAGCTTCGGCGGAATCCACACCTCGGTCGACCGACGGGCCCGCTGGGGGGACCCCGTCTCCGGCGGGTTCGCCCGGATCTCGCTGGGGATCGAGGACACCGACGACATCGTCGACGACGTCCGGCAGGCACTCGGGGCGGCGTGACACGGGCGGGCCGGTAGCCTCTCTAGGTTGTGACTGCCCGCATCCGAGTCGCCGTCGTCTACGGCGGACGTAGCTCCGAACACGCGATCTCGTGTGTATCCGCAGGCAGCATCCTGCGCAACCTCGACCCGCAGCGGTTCGAGGTGGTCGCCGTCGGCATCACGCCCGAAGGATCGTGGGTGCTCACCGACGGCCGGCCCGAGGCGCTGGCGATCACCGACGGCACCCTGCCGGGCGTCAGCCCCTCGTCTGGCATCGAGCTTGCCCTGGCCGCCGACCCCGGTCGGCGCGGCCAGCTGGTGTCCCTCGGCGACCACGCCGGTGAGCTGCTGGCCTCCGTCGACGTCGTGTTCCCGGTGCTGCACGGCCCCTACGGCGAGGACGGCACGATTCAGGGACTGCTGGAACTCGCCGGGGTGCCGTACGTCGGCGCCGGGGTGTTCGCCAGTGCGGCCGGCATGGACAAGGAGTTCACCAAGAAGCTGCTCACCGCCGCGGGACTGCCGGTCGGCGACCATGTGGTGCTGCGCCGCGGTGCCGCCACCGTGTCGCTCGATGACCGGGAGCGGCTCGGTTTACCGGTGTTCGTCAAACCCTCCCGCGGAGGGTCGTCGATCGGTGTCAGCCGCGTCGTGTCCTGGGACGACCTGGACGCCTCGGTCGAGCTGGCCCGACGTCACGACCCGAAGGTCATCGTCGAGGCCGCCATCCCGGGACGCGAACTCGAATGCGGTGTGCTCGAATTCCCGGACGGGCGGCTCGCGGCCAGCACGGTGGGTGAGATCCGGGTGGCCGGCGTGCGCGGCAGGGAAGACGGCTTCTACGACTTCGAGACCAAGTACCTCGACGACGCCGCCGAACTCGACGTGCCCGCCAAAGTCGACGACGACGTCGCCGACGTGGTGCGGCAACTGTCGATCCGCGCCTTCCAGGCGATCGACTGCCAGGGTCTGGCCCGGGTGGACTTCTTCCTCACCGATAACGGGCCCGTCATCAACGAGATCAACACGATGCCCGGATTCACCACGATCTCGATGTATCCGCGGATGTGGGCGGCCAGCGGCGTCGATTACCCGACCCTGCTGGCGACCATGGTCGACACGGCGCTCGCCCGCGGCACCGGTCTGCGGTAGCGGCTAGCGCGGCGGCGCGCCAACGGGCCCAGGATCCGGCGGGCGGGGCGCAAGAGTGTCGGTGATCGCTTGCGAGAGCACCTGGATCGGTGTCGGGCCGGAATCCGCCGGCAACGTCAGCGCCACGTACACGGGCCGGTCCACGACGAACCAGGTGCTGCGCGAATCTCCCGCCCCCGCTTCGCCCAACCGGTCATTTCCCGCCCCCGCTTCGCCCACCCGGTCATTTCCCGCCCCCGCTTCGCCCACCCGGAACCACTGCACCCCGTCCACCACCTGCACGGGAGTCCCGGATACGAACTCGGCGGGCCGCTCCAGTCCGCACCGCAGGATCAGCGCTTCACCACCGTGCTCCCGCTGCCACGCGGCCGTGCCGGGGGGCGCGGGTTCCACGACCTCGGCGCGCCGGTAGTCGCCGAGCGCGTCGGGCAACGCAGCGACCAACCCCGCGCATTGCGGGCTCTCGGCCTGGGGGGCGGGCAGCGCCGCGATCGCCACCGGCTGAGGCGCCGGCACGCGTTGCCTGACCGCGATCGTGCCGATCACGGCGACCACACTGCCGACGGCGATGATCAGCGCGGCGAGCAGCGCCCACCGCGGCGGACCGTCTGTGGTCGGGCTGTTCACACGTCAAACTCTAGGGGTGCGCCCCGCCGGCGATAGGACAGGTCAGGGTGCGGGTGATCCCGGCAACCTGCTGCACACCAGGCACGATCGTCGTCTTCAGCTCGTCGAGAGACCCCGCGGTCACCCGCACCACCACGTCATAGGGGCCGGTCACGTACTCCGACGACGACACACCGGTCAGCCCCGCGAGCTGTTTGGCGATGACTTCGGCGCGGCCGACCTCGGTCTGGATGAGAACGAAAGCCTCGACCACTGGCGAAATCCCTTCATTGGCTGCATAGACTCCACGCCGCAGGGACCAAACGTACCGCAGGTGCGTCGAGCGTTCAGGACGGCGGGAGGATCGGGCGATGGCGGACGAGGGCGCCGACGACACGCTGTCGCAGTCGGGCGAATTCGCCGTGATCGACAGACTGGTCGCCGGCCGTCGCCAGCCCCCGTTCGTCGCGCTCGGCCCCGGTGACGACGCGGCCGTCGTCGTCGCGTCGGACGGCCGGACCGTCGTATGCACCGACATGCTCATCGAGAACCGGCATTTCCGGCTGGACTGGTCCACCCCGCACGACGTCGGGCGAAAAGCCATCGCGCAGAACGCCGCTGACATCGAAGCCACGGGCGGGCGGACCACCGCGTTCGTCATCGGATTCGGGGCGCCCGGGCACACCCGCACCGCGAGCGCGGTGGAACTGGCCGACGGGATGTGGCACGAGGCCGAGTCGATCGGCGCGAGCATCGTCGGCGGAGACACCGTCTCGGCACCGCAGTGGGTGGTGTCGGTCGCCGCGCTGGGCGACCTCGACGGTCGGGAGCCGGTGCGTCGCGACGGTGCCCGACCCGGGGACATCGTGGCCATAACCGGTGAACTCGGTCGCTCCCATGCGGGATACGCATTGTGGCACAAGGGAATCGAAGGGCATGCGGCGCTGCGTCGCCGCCATCTCGTTCCCGAGCCGCCCTACGGGCAGGGCCGGATCGCGTCCCGGGCGGGCGCGACCTCGATGACCGACGTCTCCGACGGACTGCTTGCCGACCTCGGGCACATCGCGTTCGCGTCGAACGTGCACATCGATCTCTCCAGCGAAGGTCTGCGTCCCGACATCGAGGCAGTCGCCGAGGCGGCGGCCGAGGCCGGCGCCGATGCGCTGCAGTGGGTGCTCGGCGGGGGAGAGGACCACGCACTGGTGGCCACGTTCCGCGCCGAACCGCCGCCGGGTTGGCGCGTCATCGGCAGCGTGGCGGTTCCGCCCGCTGCCGCCGGTGTCACCGTCGACGGCGCACCGTGGCAGGGAGACCCGGGCTGGCAGTCGTTCTGAGGCCCGCTAAGTTGGCCTCTCGTGACAGCACGTCCTCTGCGGGAACTGATCGACGACGGGTGGGCCGCGGCGCTGGCGCCGGTCGAATCCCAGGTGGCACAGATGGGGGAGTTCCTGCGCGCCGAACTCGCCGCCGGACACCGGTACCTGCCGTCCGGGGAGAACGTACTGCGTGCGTTCACGTTTCCGCTGGACAAGGTCCGGGTGCTGATCGTCGGTCAGGATCCGTACCCGACACCCGGCCACGCCGTCGGCCTGAGTTTCTCGGTCGCGCCCGACGTGAAGCCGCTGCCGCGCAGTCTCGACAACATCTTCAAGGAGTACCGGGCGGATCTCGGCCACCCGGCGCCTGTCTGCGGGGATCTGACGCCCTGGTGCGAACAGGGCGTGATGCTGCTCAACAGGGTGCTGACGGTGCGGCCGGGCACCCCCGCCTCACATCGGGGTAAGGGCTGGGAGGCGGTCACCGAATGCGCGATCCGCGCGCTGGTTGCCCGCGAGCAGCCTCTGGTGGCCGTGCTGTGGGGCAGGGACGCCTCGACACTGCGCCCCATGCTGGGCGACACCGCAGTCATCGAATCCCCGCATCCGTCGCCGCTCTCGGCGTCGCGCGGATTCTTCGGGTCAAAACCGTTCAGCCGCGCCAACAACCTGCTCACCCAGATGGGTGCCGAGTCGATCGACTGGCGTTTGCCCTAGCGGGCGGCGCGCGGGGTCAGGGCACCGGGCTTGGGGTCACTTCCGGTATCTCCGGCGACGGGATGTCAATGTTCGGAGATGGAATCTCGATGGTGTTCTCACCGTCGGTGGTCGTCTCGGGCGACGTCGGCTCAGTGGTAGTTGCCTCGGTGGTGGTCGTCTCGCTGGTCGCCGTCTCGGTGGTCGTCACCTCAGCGGGCGACGTTCCCCCGTCGGGGCTTTCGTCGTTGCCATTGCCGCAGCCCACCAGTAGCCATCCGGCGGCGGCCAGACCGGATACCGTGAGAACTGCTGATCGTGATAACTCTGCGTGGCTCATCGTCGAGACCAATTCCTTTCCGGCCGGGCCCGATGCCCTGCCTCAAGAATCGGCCTTACCCTCCGACTCCGCGCATAAACGAACAGCGGTCGGCGTATCACACCGACCGCGCTTCGTCACCCGTCGAATGCCTCGCCGGGTCCAGTATCAGCCGCGCGAAACCTTGCCGGCCTTCAGGCAGGACGTGCACACATTGACGCGGTGCTTGTTCCCGCCCGGGCCCGACACCGCACGCACCGACTGGATGTTCGGGTTCCACCGACGGCTGGTCCGGCGATGGGAGTGCGACACCGACTTGCCGAAGCCGGGGCCCTTCCCGCAGATCTCGCACACGGCAGCCATGTTGAAACTCCTCGAATTAGTACTTAAGGGTTCTTGGGTCGGGGTCTGGATTCCTCCGGCCACCTCAGAGGCGGCGCGACCCGACAACCTGATCAGGATACCGGCCGTCGTAGAGAACACCAAAACCCGGGGCCGCGCTGTGCACAGGCCATCCTGCACGCTTCGGCGCTGTCCCCGCCACTGGCTAGGCTGACGCCGACGTCGGAAGCAGTGTGGAGGTGGGATGTCGGTTCGGCGCCTCGATGCGTCCGCCCTACGGCGCTGGGCGCATGCTGCCGTCGCGGACCTGGTCAGCCACACCGACGAGATCAACCGGTTGAACGTGTTCCCGGTCGCCGACTCGGATACCGGGACGAACATGCTGTTCACGATGCGTGCGGCGTGGGCGCAGGCGGACGCCTGCGACGCCGGTGCGGACGTCGCGGAAGTCGCCGCGGCGCTGGCCGACGGGGCGCTGCGCGGCGCCCGCGGCAACTCCGGGGTGATCCTGTCCCAGATCCTGCGGGCCCTCGCCGAGGTCACCGCGTCCGCCGCTGAAGATCGGCAAGGCGTGCTCACCGACATCAGCGGTGCGCTGCTGAGCGCTTCGCTGCGGCACGCGCTGACGCTCGTCGTCGCATCGATGGGCGAAGCCGTGCCGGGAACCATCGTCTCGGTCCTGCACGACGCGGCCGAGGCGGCCGAGGACTCGGTCCTGGCGGATGCGGACCTGCCTGAGGTGGTGACCGTGTGCGCCCACGCCGCCGGAGCCGCGCTGGATCGCACCCCCTCCCAGCTCGACGTGCTGGCCGACGCCGGGGTCGTCGACGCCGGGGGCCGCGGCCTGGTGGTCCTGCTCGACGCACTGTGCGCGACGCTGACCGGACAGGCGCCGCGCCGGACCGTCTATGCACCCTCGAAAACCCCACCGCCGGCACCGGCAGCGCACACCGGTCCCGGTTTCGAGGTGATGTACCTGCTCAGCGGATGCCAGGCCGAGGGCGTCGAGAAACTACGGGCCCGACTCGACGAACTGGGCGACTCGATCGCGATCGCGGCCTCGGGATTCGGCGGCGATGCCCGCCCCGGGCACTTCTCGGTCCACGTCCACGCCGACGATGCGGGGGCCGCGGTCGAGGCGGGTTTGGCGGTGGGCACCCTGAGCCGGATCCAGATCACGTCGCTGCGCGGTGGTGCGGACCGGCCGGCCGCCGGCAGCTGGAGCCGGCAGCGCGCCGTGCTGGCTGTCGCCGACGGGGACGGCGCCGAAAGCCTGTTCACCGGAGAGGGCGCCGAGGTGCTGCGGCCACGCCCCGATGAGCCGGTCAGCGCTCAACAGTTGCTGCATGCCCTGGTCAACACCGGAGCCGCCCAGGTGATGGTGCTGCCCAACGGGTACGTCGCCGCCGAGGAGATCGTCGCCGGATGCGCGGTCGCCTCCGACTGGGGGATCGACATGGTGCCGGTGCCGACCGGGTCCATGGTGCAGGGCCTGGCGGCCTTGGCCGTCCACGACCCCGAACGCCGCGTCGTCGACGACGGCTACACCATGGCCAGGGCCGCGGCGGCGGCTCGGTACGGCGCGGTGCGCGTCGCCGCCGAAGAGGCATTGACGTGGGCCGGCGCCTGCAAGCCCGGAGACGGTCTGGGCATCGTCGGCGACGAGGTGGTCATCGTCGGCGACGACCTCACGGCGGCGGCGGCGGGATTGATCGACCTGCTGCTCGCCTCCGGAGGTGAGCTGGTGACCGTGCTGACCGGTGACGGTGTGGATCCCGAGATCGCCGACGCGCTGATCCGGCACGTCCACCGCCACCATCCGGGGACCGAGATGGCGGCCTTCCACACCGGCCACCGCGTCGACGCGGTGCTGATCGGAGTGGAGTGAGATGGCCAAACTCGACGACAGCCTGGATTTCGTGCTCGGCAAGAAGGCCGCAGCATCGCTCGAAGAGCACCTCGGGCTGCGCACCGTCAACGATCTGCTGCGCTACTTCCCGCGCAAATACAGCGACGCGATGACCGTCCGAGGCGAAGGCGAGGAGCTCGACCTCTCCGAAGGCGAGCACGTCACCTTCGTCGACGTGATCGAGAAGGCCGAGCTGAAGCGGGCTCAACGCCCGCCGTCGCGCGAGTTCCTCGTCGTCACGCTGCGCGACCGCCGGCCCAAGGTGACGGCCACCTTCTTCAACCCCAAGTACCTGAAGAACACTCTGGTCGAAGGCGCCAAGGTGATGCTCTCCGGTGAGGTCGGCTATTACCGCGGCACCATGCAGTTGACCCATCCGGCGTTCATGGTGCTGAACTCGGCGTCCGGCAAGAAGATCGGCACCAAATCGTTGACGTCGATCGCCGCCACCACCGACGCCAGCGACGACGAGCTGCTGGCCGAGTTCGAGAAGAATTTCTTCCCGATCTACGGGGCCACCGCCAAGGTGCAGACCTGGGAGATCTACGCGTGCGTGCGCCAGATGCTGGCCGTGCTCGATCCCGTCCCCGAAACCTTGCCCGATTGGTTTGTGCGCGAACACGATCTGATGTCCGAGGACGACGCGTTGCGCGCGGTGCACCGCAGCGACGACGCCCAGGAGCGCGCCCGCGCGATCGAGCGGCTGACCTTCGACGAAGCGGTCGGTCTGCAATGGGGTCTGGTGGTGCGACGGCACGGCGAGCTCAGCGCATCAGGGCCGCCGGCACGACGGCGCGACGACGGCCTCATGGCAGCGATGTCGGCGCGGCTGCCGTTCGCTCTCACCGCGGGCCAGCTCGAGGTCCTCGACGTCATCTCGGCCGAACTCGGCGGCGCCCGGCCGATGAACCGCATGCTGCAGGGCGAGGTGGGTTCCGGCAAAACCGTGGTGTCGCTGCTGGCGATGCTCCAGATGGTCGACGCCGGCTACCAATGCGCGCTGCTGGCGCCCACCGAAGTCCTTGCCGCCCAACATGCTCTGTCGATCCGGTCGATGCTGGGACCGCTGGCGGGGGCCGGAGAGCTCGGCGCGGCCGACAACGCCACCCGGGTCGCACTGCTGACGGGATCGATGTCCGCCCAACAGAAACGCGATGCGCGCCGGGAGATCACCTCCGGTGCGGCCGGCATCGTCATCGGCACACACGCGCTTCTGCAGGACGCCGTGGAGTTCGACAACCTGGGCATGGTCGTGGTCGACGAACAGCACCGGTTCGGCGTGGAGCAACGAGACCGGTTGCGCGCCAAGTCCCGTGTCGGCATCACACCGCACCTGCTGGTGATGACCGCCACGCCGATCCCGAGGACCGTCGCGCTCACCTACTACGGCGACCTGGAAACCTCCACCCTGCGCGAGCTGCCCCGCGGACGCCAACCCATCAGCACCAACACGATCTTCCAGACCCAGAAACCGGCCTGGTTGGACCGCGCGTGGGCCCGCATCGCCGAGGAGGTCGCGGCCGGCCGTCAGGCCTACGTCGTCGCCTCGCGGATCGACGAGGACGACAAATCCGACGACGAATCCGACGGCAATGGGAGGGGCGACCCGAAGACGGCTGCCGGGAAGAAGGACCCCCACACCAGGGCCAAGAACCAGAGCAACGAGCAGGGCCCGCCGCCGGTCACGGTGGTGGAGATGTTCGAGCGGCTGCAGCGCGGCCCGCTGAAGCACCTGCGCCTGGGCCTGATGCACGGACGCCTGTCGGGCGATGAGAAGGAAGCGGTGATGGCCGCGTTCCGGGCCGGTGAGATCGACGTGCTGGTGTGCACGACGGTGATCGAGGTCGGTGTCGACGTGCCCAACGCCACGATGATGGTGGTGATGGACGCCGACCGCTTCGGCATCAGCCAGCTGCACCAGTTGCGTGGCCGCATCGGCCGCGGTGAGCATCCCAGCCTCTGCCTGCTCGTCACCAGGCTGCCCCAGCATTCCAAAGCCGGACAACGCTTGACGGCGGTGGCGAGCACCTTGGACGGGTTCGCCCTGGCCGATCTCGACCTGCGGGAGCGCAGCGAGGGCGACGTGCTGGGGTACTTCCAGTCCGGCCGGCCCATCACGTTGCGGTTCCTGTCGCTGGCCCAACACCTCGAGATCATCCTGGCCGCCCGGGAACTGTGCGAGACCGTCTACGACACTGATCCGCACGACCGGGGCATGGCGACGCTGTCGGCGCCGTTCACCGACACCGATCGGGTCCAGTTCCTGGACATGTCGTGAGCCGTAAGCAGACACTGTGGCTCGCGGTCTCGGTGCTGCTCGCCGTCATCGTCGCCTACCAGGTCAGCGTCGTTGCGCAGTCGCCGTCGTCCCACATCGCTGTGGCGGACATCCCGACCGTCGCCCCCGGTGCCGATGTGCTGGAAGGCATTCCGACCGTTCCCGCCCGGGTGCGCGGAAATGACTACCGCCGGTCGGCTTTCGGCGAGTCTTGGACCGACGACACCAGCGCCCCGGGCGGGCGCAACGGGTGCGACACCCGCAACGACATCCTGGACCGTGACCTCGTCGACAAGACCTACGTGGCGATCTCTCGCTGCCCCACCGCCGTCGCGACGGGGACGCTGCGCGACCCGTACACCAACGCGACGGTGGCCTTCGTCCGCGGCAACCAGGTGGGCGCCTCGGTGCAGATCGACCACATCGTGCCGCTGGCGCTGGCATGGGATCTCGGTGCGCGGCACTGGACCGACGAGCTGAGGGAGCGGTTCGCCAATGATCCGGCCAACCTGCTGGCCGTGTCCGGTGAGGCGAATCAGGACAAGGGCGACAAGCCGCCGGCGGTGTGGATGCCGGCCAACGGTGCGTTCCACTGTCAGTACGCGATCCAATTCATCGCGGTGCTGCGGGGATACGGGCTGCCGGTGGATGCGCCGTCGGCGCCGGTGCTGCGGGAGGCGGCAGAGACCTGCCCGCGCGGTTGAACGAGGAGAGAAACCGCCGCCGGCGATATCCGCAGCCACGGTATGCAAGGGGCCATCTGAACTGGACGGCAGTCGCGCGCAGCTCATTCCAGCAAACCCTGGCCCAGGTAGCCGTCCTCGGCGGCGCCGGGCAGGATCGCGAACACCGCCGACCCGATCGTGGTGATCCACGGGTTGAGCGCATCGGCTTCGGCCAGCCTCTGCTGGACGGGCACGAACTGGCGTGCCGGATTGCGTTGGTAGGCCGCGAAGATCAGCCCGGCGTCGGTGGTGCCGGTCAACGGAGGGTCGTCGTAGTTGTAGGCCCGGCGTAGGAACTGCTCACCGTCGGATCGGTGTCGGGCCAACGCCACATGAGAATTGGGGGCAATGACCGGGATGCCGTTCTCCGTGGCGTCCAGATCGGGCTCGTCGCTCTCGTGAGAGCCGGTCAGCGGCGCTCCGGTGGCGAGCCGCCGGCCCACCGTCAACTCCTTGCTGGCCCGGTCGAGTTCGTCCCATGTGTCCAATTCGATACGGATGCGGCGAAGCGCCAGCACCGTCCCGCCGGCGAACCACGGCTGGCAGGAGCCGTCGTCCCACACCAGACGGTCCAGATCGGCGCTCTCCCTCGGATTCACGGTGCCGTCGACCTGCCCCATCAGATTGCGCATGGTGGCGCCCGACGAGTCGGCGCCCCGGGCCGTACGGAAGCCGCTCTGACGCCAGCGCTGGGTCGTCATGGTGCGGACGTTCTTCAACAACACTCGCGCGGTGTGCGCGACGACGAGTGGGTCGTCGGCGCAGATCTGGAGCGCAACGTCCCCGCCACACCACCGCGGTTCGAGGCGGTCGGTGCTGAACCGCGGCAGCTCGGCGACCGAACTCGGGAGCCGATGCGCCAGACCGCTCTTGCCGAAAACCTGCGGACCGACACCGACGGTGACCGTCAGTCGGGCGGGCCGGTGGGCCAGTTCCGGTTCGGTGTCCGCCAGTGCGGGGCGCCCCTGGGTCAGGCGTGCGGCGTCCGCGCTCCACAGCTTGAGGACCGCGGCGAGCGTCTCGCGAAGGTCACGCCCGTGGGTGGGAACGAGGTCCAACGCCACGAACAGGGCGTGGGCCTGGGGATCCGTGCCGACTCCCGCCTGGTGCGGACCGTGAAACGGAATCGTCTCACTGCCGAATCCTGTTGGCGGACTTGCCGGTTCTACGGGTGCGCACCCGGTCAGGGATGCCGCACCGGCCAGTGCGGCACCCCCGGTCAGCAGGCGACGCCTGCTGACCAGGGGATGCCGCCGGTCAGCCATGACCGTGTTGGTGGTCACCGGAGGAGTACTCCTCGTCGGCCCCGGAGAAATCGCGGACCTGCGCGGTGACGGGCAGGGTGGAGCCATCGCCGAACGCGACGGTGACCTCCACGTCGGTGCCCGGGCGCAGCGGACCGGCGAGGTCCATCAGCATCAAGTGGTCGCCGCCGGGCGCCAGTTCATGACTGCGGCCCGGCGCGATCGTAATCCCGCCTGCCTTGGGCCGCATGGTGTTGGCGCCGTCGCCGCTGCGGGCGATCTCGTGGATCTCCACCCGCGCGGCCGAGGGCGATTCCGCGCCGACGATGTGCACTTCTGCGCCGCCGGTGTTGGTCAACGTTCCGAACACCGCCGTCATGCCGGTGTCCGCCGCACGTGCCCACTGGTCCTCGACGGTGACTCGCGAAGCCATCGTCGCATCTGCGTCATGACCCGTCGACGTGTAGGCGGTCGACACCGAGATCACCAGTGCCGCCAGGGTGATACCGAATCGTCTGTCAAACATGGTGTTCCGCCTTACGTCGTTTGGTGGTGCCGATGACAGTGTCGACCGCGACGAACGCGGCCAGGGTGAGTCCGAGCGTCGGTAGGAACCACCCGACGGCCACGGCGGTCACGATGACTGCGCACGTCGCGGGCAGGGGGAGCGACCGTAGCCCTCCGCCCAACGGAGGTCGGCCAACGGCCCAGGCGGAGCCGCGCGTAGGCCTGCGGTGCCACCACATCCGGTAGCCGCGGACGATCACGGTAAGCAGACCCACCGCGACGCCCAGCAACAGCAACTGGTTGAGCAGTCCGAACAACATGCCCATGTGCGCGCGGATGCCCCAGTCGGCGAGCTTCGCGACCAACGCGTAGTCGCGCCAGTAGTCGATGCGCGCGGTGACCGCGTTGCTGCCGGGGTCGACCACGGCGGAGTTGGTGGTCAACCGGTACGGCTTGTCGATCTCGGTCACGGTGATGCCCTGGCCGTGGTCGGCGGGCACGCTGACTTCCACCGGGAGGTGGACGCCGGCACCGGCCGCGGCGTCGAGTGCGGCGTCGTAGTCGATCGGCGTCGGTGCGGGTACCGGGCCGCCCGCCTGGTGCCCGTCGTGTCCGGAATGCCCATCCGTGGTCGGCAGTGTGGAATCCAGTTGCGGGCGTTGCCAGTTCAGTGCTGTGCGGATGTCGCTGACGTGGGCGCCGGCGTAGGTGGACCAGGTGATCCCGGTGGCGGACAGAAACAGCAGCCCGGCGAGCAGCCACACACCCGTGGCGCCGTGCCAGTTCAGGGTGCGGGAGCGCCCGCGCCCGCCGCGATCCACGGTCAGGATCCGTGCGGTGCGGCCGCGGCGGCGGTCGTCCGAGGCCTTCGCCAGCCATAGAAACAGGCCCCCGAGCGCGATCACCCAGAGCCAGGATGCAGCGGTCTCGCTGTAGATGCGGCCGGGCTCGCCGAGATTGAGATGGCGGTGCAGGCCATCGAGCCACGTGCTCACCGGCAGGTATCCGAACCACGTGGGCAGATCGCCGAGGACCTGCCCGGTGTACGGGTCGACGAACACCGCTCGCAGCATGTCCTCGGCCAGCCCGGGGTCGGCGAAGTAGACGCGGGTGGACTCGGTCGCCGTGGCCGGCGGCCGCAGCCCGGTCGCGTCAAGGTCGGGGAACGCCGAGCGCGCAGCGGTGATCTGTTGGTCCAAGGGCAGCGCGACGTCGCCGGAATCGACGGTCAGAACGTCGCGGTAGAACCACTTTTCGACGGTGGGCGCCAGTGCATACAACGCGCCGGTGACGGCGGCGACCACGAGAAGCGGCGCCACCAGCACCCCTGCGTAGAAATGGAGCCGAGTGGCCAGCGCCCGCCATCGGCGCTGGGGAATCGCCTGAGGCAGGGACAGGTCATCAGACGGGTCGAGGGTGTTCTCGGGAAGGGGCATCGGTGAGGCCTTTACGGGTCAGTGCGCACACGCGCCATCCGGTGCGCACGACGCGGCACCGGTGGGCACATGAAGACCGCAGCGCAACCGCTGCGGCGCACAAGGAAATGGGGTGAGAGCGAGGGCGACCGTCAGGCGGTCGCGACACCCCGAGGCGGGGCCCGCATCCCCAACCCGGTAGCCAGAACAGGCCGGGCCACAACCACTTTCGTCGTCCGGCGCCTGGCGCGCGGAACAGGGCGGGGGGCGCGGCCGGCGAAGAGCCGCAGCCAGCACAGCACCGAAGCGCAGACGATGTACAGATATTCCGCCGCGGCGATCGCGCCGCCGAGCGTGACCGCCGCGCCGAGATGCACGGCCGTCATCAGCGTGCCGGGTACGAGCCCGTCACCGCCGTGGTGATGGCTTGTCACGGTCAGCGCCACGTGCCCCAGAACCTGGGCGAAGGCCAGGGCGGCCGTGGTGGCGGCCCAACTCGCTGCTCGTCCCTCGACACGGACAGTGGCCGAGAGCGCCCCGACCGTCGCGCAGATCAGCACGGCGAGTATCAAAGCGCCGCCGCGCGGGAAGCTTCCGCCCGCCGCGAGGTGGGCGCCGGATGTGAGCGTCGCCGACGAGAGCCCGATCAGGGCTCCGCGAAGCCCTCGGGCACGCGCTCTCGGCGTACGCATGCGGCAGACCCTACCGCTCGGGTTCGCCGAAGTCGGCCATCGCTGGACGGTTGCCCGTTAGGAGCCGGCGTAGGTCTCGGGGTCCGGGCGGAACCGGGTGCCTTCGTCGAGCGCGTTGAGGGCGTTCATCTGCTCGTCGTCGAGCTCGAAGCCGAACACGTCGAGGTTCGACGTGATGCGCTCCGGCGAGCTCGACCGCGAGATCACGACGTTGCCGAGTTGCAGGCTCCAGCGCAGCAGCACCTGCGCCGGTGTCCTGCCGTGCGCGTCGGCGATGCCGGTCACCACGCTGTTGCTCAGCAGGCGGCCCACACCGAACGGGCCGTAGGCCTCGGTCACGATGCCGTGCTCGGCGTTGACCGCCCGCAATTCGGCCTGGTTGAGCAGCGGGTGCAGCTCGATCTGGTTGACCGCCGGCGTGAAGAACGACAAGCCGATGACGTCGTCGAGGTGGTGGGCGGAAAAGTTGCTCACCCCGATCGAACGAGCCAAGCCGACCTCTTTGGACTTCATCAGCCCGCCCCAACTGTCGATGTACTTGCCCTGCTCGCCCGCGGGCCAGTGGATCAGGTACAGGTCGACGTACTCCAGACCCAGACGCTCCAGGCTCGCCCTGATGGCGTCCTGGGAGGACTGGAAGCCGAGTTCCTCGGTGGCGAGCTTGGTCGTGATGAACAGCTCCTCGCGCGGCACCCCGGACTGTGCGACCGCGCGCCCGACGGCGGCTTCGTTGCTGTACGCGGCTGCGGTGTCGATCAGCCGGTAGCCGGCCTCCAACGCCGCCAGCACGGACTGCTCGGCCTCGGCCTCCGACAACTCACCCACACCGAGGCCGATCACCGGCATGGTGTTGTCGTCGTTGAGTGTGACGGTGGGGATAGCTGCCGCCGACGTCATGTCACCTTCTTTTCTGAAGTGGAATGCTGGCGAAGACTATATTGCCGCCATCTGTACCGGCCTAATCAGCGCCACACCACGAGGAGCAACCGTGACCGAAACCGTGACGGACCCCGTCGCCGACCGATCAGCACAGCCGCAGGTGCGTCGCAAACTCGGCGTCGCGGGGCCGAGCAGTGACGTGCTGGCGAACAGGATCGCCGGTGTCACGTTGCGCGGGATGCCGCGGATCCCCGACTCCGTCAAGCGGATTCTGCTGGGTGGACGCTCGATCACGCTCGACGGGAACACCCTCGACACCACGATGCAGCTGATGCTCGCCGGCCAGCATCTGCTCGGGCTCGACGGGTTGGTGGCCGACGACGACCACGTGGCCGCCCGGCGGCAACTGGAACAGCTCGCGAGCAGCTTCGCGAAGCGGATCCCGGTCGCGGCCGTGACAGACCTCACGGTCGACGGGGCCGACGGCCCCCGCAAGGCGCGGCATTACCGCACCGATCTGCCCGAGGCGCCGCTGCTGGTGTTCTTCCACGGCGGCGGCCACGTGATCGGCAGCATCGACAGCCACGACGACCTGTGCCGGGAGATCTGCCGCACCGGCGGCGTACACGTGCTGTCCGTGGACTACCGCCTGGCGCCGGAGCATCCGGCACCCGCCGGAGCCGAGGATGCCTACGCCTCCTACCTGTGGGCACGCGAGCACGCCGCCGACTTCGGCGCCGACCCGGGCCGGGTGGCCGTCGGCGGTGACAGTGCGGGCGCGAATCTGTCCGCGCTGGTCGCGATCCGGGCCCGGGACGAGGGCGCGCCGCGGCCCGCCCTGCAGTTGCTGCTGTACCCGGTGACCGACTACCAGAGCGAGACCAGGTCCAAGACGCTGTTCGCCCGCGGCTTCTTCCTGACCAAGCGGGACATGGACTGGTTCAGCGAGCGATTCCTCGGGGAGGCGCAGCTCGAAGGCACCGACGCCCGGGTGTCACCGCTGCGGGCCGGCGACCTGTCCGGGTTGTCGCCGGCACTGGTCGCGACCGCCGGCTTCGACCCGCTGCGCGACGAGGGCCGGCATTACGCCGACGCGCTGCGCACCGCCGGCACGCCCGTGGACTACCGCGAATACGGTTCGCTGATCCACGGCTTCGCGAACTTCTTCCCGCTCGGCGGTGCCAGCGCGGCCGCCACCGGCGACCTCATCTCGGCGATGCGTGCGCATTTGACCCGCGCCCACTGAAGGGGGGCCGGCGACGCCGGTACTCTGAGACCCGTGGCCACCAAACCCAAGAAGAACGCGCGATACGACCTGAAGGCAGCCGACCGTAAGCGCAACCTGCTCGTCCAGATCGGTCTGACCGCCGTCGTGGTGATCTTCGCGGTCACTTTGGTGCTGTACATCGTGCTCTCCGCCGACGACAAGCCCACCGCCGGTGAGTCCCGGGCCATTCGGGTCGAATCGAGCAGCCTGATCAAAAAGGAAGGCACCGACGAGCCCAAGGCCGTCCTGAGCCTCTACGAAGACTTCCTCTGCCCGCACTGCGGCGCCTTCGAGCAGCAGTTCGGTCCTACGATCGGCAAGCTCATCGACTCCGGCGCGATCGCGGCCGACTACTACATGGTCGCCATCCTCGACCGGCCGCAGAACAACAACTACCCGTCGCGCGCCGGTGGCGCCGCGTACTGCGTCGCCGATGAGTCGATCGACGCGTTCCGCCGCTTCCATGCAGCGCTCTACGCCCAGCAACCCGGTGAGACCGGCGCGGTCTACCCGGACAACGCCCGCCTCATCGAGATCGCGCGTCAGTCCGGTGCCTCCGGCGGGGTGGCGGACTGCATCAACAAGGGGACCTACGTCGACATGGTGGCCGGCCTTGCTGCGGCGACGGGCATCAAGTCCACACCGTCGGTCCGCATCAACGGCGAGGACTACCAGTACAGCACCCCCGACGCGCTGGTCGCCAAGGTCAAGGAGATCGTCGGCGACGTGCCCGGGCTGGAAGCCGCACCGCCGGCGCCCGCCCCGCAACCCGTCCCGGCGTCATGACCGCGACCATGGCCGGGTCCGTCGACTACCCCGATCCGTCGGTCGACCGGCCGGCCGCGGTCGAGGTTCCGCGGGCATCCGCGCTGTGGGTGCTCATCGCCGGAGTGGTCGGGCTCGCCGCCGCGCTGACCCTGACGGTCGAAAAGATCGAACTGCTGATCGACCCGAGCTACGTGCCCTCCTGCAGCATCAACCCGGTGCTGTCGTGCGGGTCGGTGATGGTCACCCCGCAGGCGTCACTGTTCGGTTTCCCGAACCCGCTGATCGGCATCGTGGCGTTCTCCGTCGTCGTCGTCACCGGTGTCCTCGCGCTGGCGAAGGTCGGGCTTGGCCGGTGGTATTGGGCAGGCCTGGCCGTGGGCACCCTGGCCGGCACGGTCTTCGTGCACTGGCTGATCTTTCAGAGCCTGTACCGCATCGGTGCACTGTGCCCGTACTGCATGGTGGTGTGGGCGGTCACGATCCCGCTGCTGGTGGTGGCCGCCTCGATCGCGGTCCAGCCGCAGCGCAGCAACAGCGGCGTGATCCGTGCACTGCACACCTGGCGCTGGTCACTGGTGACGCTGTGGTTCACCGCGGTGCTGCTGCTGATCCTCGAGCGCTTCTGGAACTACTGGTCCACCCTCATCTGACCCACGGCGCCGCCGTCGTGATCCGATCACATCCCGCATGCGGTTCCTGTGAGACTGACCTGCGAGGTTAAGGTGAACCGTGGCCGGTCAGATCTCCAAAGTCCTCGTCGCCAACCGTGGTGAGATCGCGATCCGCGCGTTCCGCGCGGCCTATGAGATGGGCATCGCGACGGTGGCGGTGTATCCATACGAAGATCGCAATTCGCTGCACCGGTTGAAGGCCGACGAGTCCTATCAGATCGGCGAGGTCGGGCATCCTGTCCGGGCCTACCTGTCTGTCGACGAGATCATGCGGGTGGCCGTGCAGGCCGGGTGTGACGCGGTGTACCCCGGCTACGGTTTCCTGTCGGAGAACCCGGAACTGGCCGCGTCGTGCGCCGCGGCGGGCATCACATTCGTGGGCCCCAGCGCCGGTGTGCTGGAGTTGACCGGGAACAAGGCGCGTGCCATCGAGGCAGCGCGCGCGGCCGGCCTGCCGGTCCTGACGTCGTCGGTACCCTCGTCGTCGGTCGAGCAACTCGTCGAGGCGGCCCAGGGGATGGAGTTCCCGCTGTTCGTCAAGGCCGTGTCCGGCGGCGGCGGCCGGGGCATGCGCCGCGTCGCCGACCGGGACGCGCTGGCCGAGGCGGTGGAAGCCGCCAGCCGGGAAGCCGAGTCCGCGTTCGGCGACCCGAATGTCTACCTCGAGCAGGCGGTACTCAACCCGCGTCACATCGAGGTGCAGATTCTCGCCGACAACGACGGCAACGTGATGCATCTGTTCGAACGGGACTGCAGCGTGCAGCGCCGTCACCAGAAGGTCATCGAGCTGGCGCCGGCGCCGAACCTGTCCCCGGAGCTGCGGCAGAAGATCTGCGACGACGCCGTCGCGTTCGCGCGGGAGATCGACTACTCCTGCGCGGGCACCGTGGAGTTTCTGCTCGACGAACGCGGCCACCACGTGTTCATCGAATGCAATCCACGCATCCAGGTCGAACACACCGTCACCGAGGAGATCACCGACGTCGACCTGGTCTCCAGCCAGTTGCGGATCGCCTCGGGGGAGACGCTCGGCGATCTCGGGCTGAGCCAGGAGATGTTGACGGCGCCACGGGGATTCGCGATGCAGTGCCGGATCACCACCGAGGACCCCGCCAACGGGTTTCGGCCCGACACCGGGCGGATCACCGCCTACCGGTCACCGGGCGGCGCCGGCATCCGTCTCGACGGTGGTGCGCACCTGGGCGCAGAGATCGGTGCGCATTTCGACTCGATGCTGGTCAAACTGACATGTCGCGGAAGGGATTTCGACACCGCAGTGGCCCGGGCCCACCGCGCGCTCGCAGAGTTCAGGGTGCGCGGGGTGTCGACGAACATCCCGTTCCTGCAGGCGGTGATCGACGACCCGGACTTCCGCGCCGGACGCGTCAACACGTCCTTCATCGACGAACGCCCGTATCTGCTCACCGCACGCTCACCCGCCGACCGCGGCACCAAGATCCTGAACTATCTGGCCGACGTCACGGTCAATCAGCCGCACGGGCCCCGGCCGTCGACGGTGTATCCGCACGACAAGCTGCCGCCGATCGACCTGGACTCGATGCCGCCGCGGGGCAGCAAGCATCTGCTCTCCGAGGTCGGACCGGAGGCGTTCGCGCGCTGGATGCGTGAGTCCAAGGCGGTCGGCGTCACCGACACGACCTTCCGCGACGCACATCAATCGTTGCTGGCCACCAGGATTCGCACGTCCGGTCTGCTGATGGTGGCGCCCTACATCGCGCGGATGACTCCGCAGCTGCTCTCCATCGAGTGCTGGGGCGGCGCCACTTATGACGTGGCGCTGCGGTTCCTCAAAGAGGATCCGTGGGAGCGGCTGGCCGCTCTGCGTGAGGCGGTGCCCAACATCTGTCTGCAGATGCTGCTGCGGGGCCGCAACACCGTCGGTTACACCCCGTACCCGGAGTCGGTGACCCATGCGTTCGTGCAGGAGGCAACCGCGACGGGCATCGACATCTACCGGATCTTCGACGCGCTCAACAATGTCGACTCGATGCGGCCGGCGATCGATGCGGTCCGCGAGACGGGCACGGCGGTCGCCGAGGTCGCGATGTCCTACACCGGGGACCTGTCCGATCCGGGCGAGAACCTCTACACGCTGGACTACTACCTCAAGCTCGCCGAGCAGATCGTCGACGCGGGCGCGCATGTGCTCGGGATCAAGGACATGGCCGGACTGCTACGCCCGCAGGCGGCGGCGCAGTTGGTCAGCGCGCTGCGTAGTCGCTTCGACCTGCCTGTGCACGTCCACACCCATGACACCCCGGGCGGTCAGCTCGCCACGTACCTGGCGGCGTGGCAGGCCGGCGCCAGTGCGGTCGACGGCGCGTCGGCGCCGCTGGCGGGCACGACCAGCCAGCCTGCGCTGAGTTCGATCGTGGCGGCCACCGCGCACACCGAGTTCGACACCGGGCTGTCGTTGTCGGCGGTGTGCGATCTGGAGCCGTACTGGGAGGCGCTGCGAAAGGTGTACGCGCCCTTCGATGTCGCCGCGGCCGGTCCGCCGACTCCCACCGGCCGGGTCTACCGCCACGAGATCCCGGGCGGTCAGTTGTCGAATTTGCGTCAGCAGGCGATCGCGCTGGGGCTGGGGGACCGCTTCGAGGAGATCGAGGCGAGTTACGCGGCGGCCGACCGGATCCTGGGCCGGCTGGTCAAGGTGACACCGTCGTCGAAGGTGGTCGGCGATCTGGCCCTGGCGCTCGTCGGCGCCGGCGTGTCGGCCGACGAATTCGCCGAGGACCCGGCTCGTTTCGACATTCCGGACTCGGTGATCGGCTTCCTGCGCGGCGAGCTGGGAGATCCTCCCGGCGGGTGGCCGGAACCGTTGCGGTCCAAGGCACTGGCCGGTCGGGCGCCGGCCAAGCCGCCTGCCGAACTCAGTGACGAGGACACCGCGGCGCTGGCCGACGCGGGCCCGACCAGGCAGGCAACGCTGAACAGGCTGCTGTTCCCCGGTCCCACGAAGGAATTCGAGGCGCACCGCGAGCTTTACGGCGACACGTCGAGCCTGTCGGCCAACCAGTTCTTCTACGGGTTGCGCCACGGGGACGAGCACCGCGTCACCCTGGAACGGGGCGTGGAACTGCTGATCGGCCTCGAGGCGATCTCCGATGCCGACGAGCGGGGCATGCGCACCGTGATGTGCATCATCAACGGGCAGCTGCGGCCGGTGGTGGTCCGCGACCGCAGTGTCGCCAGCGACGTGCCCACCGCCGAGAAAGCCGACCGCACCAATTCCGACCATGTGGCCGCACCCTTTGCCGGCGTGGTCACCGTCAGCGTCGGGGAGGGGGACACGGTCGAGGCGGGCCAGACCATCGCGACCATTGAGGCGATGAAGATGGAGGCCGCGATCACCGCGCCGAAGGCGGGCACGGTCGCCCGGATCGCGGTGTCGGCCACCGCTCAGGTCGAGGGCGGAGATCTGCTGGTGGTGATCGGTTCGGCGGGGAAGAGTGAAGCGACCGGGGACGCATCCTGACCCGGATCGTCGCCGGGAAGTTCGGCGGTCGGCGCATCGCGGTGCCGCAGCAACGGTCGGGCCGGGGCACGCGGCCGACGACCGACCGGGTGCGCGAGTCGTTGTTCAACGTCCTGTCGGCGAGGATCGACTTCGCCGGCCTGCGCGTGCTCGACCTGTACGCCGGTTCGGGTGCGCTGGGCCTTGAGGCGTTGTCGCGCGGAGCGGCGTCGGCGCTGTTCGTCGAGTCCGATGCCAGGGCCGCGGCGGTGATCGAGCAGAACATCGCCGGGCTGGGGGTTCGCCACGCGGACGTGCGGCGCGGCACGGTGTCGTCGGTCCTGTCCGCGGGCGCACCCCGGCCGGTGGATCTGGTGCTGGCCGACCCGCCCTACGAGATCGACGCCGCACAAGTCGACGACGTCCTGCGGTCGCTGGTCGCGGCCGGGTGGACCGCGCCAGGCACGGTCGTCGTGGTGGAACGTCCCGCATCGGGCCGCGACATCGCCTGGCCGGATGGGTGGTCGGTATGGAAGCCCCGCCGCTACGGGGACACCCGCGTCGAGGCCGCGCAACGCTGCTAGCGTCGACCGACATGAGTGGAGCGGTGTGCCCGGGATCCTTCGATCCGGTGACCCTCGGTCACATCGACGTCTTCGAGCGTGCCGCGGCGCAGTTCGACGAGGTCGTGGTCGCGGTGATGGTGAACCCGAACAAGTCCGGGCTGTTCACCCACGACGAGCGCATCGCGCTCATCGAGGAGTCGACCACCCACCTGCCCAACCTGCGCGTCGAGTCGGGGCAGGGGCTGATCGTCGACTTCGTCAAGGAGCGCGGGCTGACCGCCATCGTGAAGGGCCTACGCACCGGCACCGACTTCGAGTACGAGCTGCAGATGGCGCAGATGAACCGGCACGTCGCCGGAGTCGACACGTTCTTCGTCGCCACCACACCGCGCTACTCGTTCGTGTCGTCGTCGCTGGCCAAGGAGGTGGCGATGCTCGGCGGTGACGTCTCGGAACTGCTGCCGGAGCCGGTGAACGCACGGCTGAAGGCCAGGCTCGCCGAGCGGGGTTGAGTCACCCGCGCGCGGGTACGCACAGGGAACCGGTGTGCAGCCCTTGAGCACCGGCCATTCAGCCCGTCACACGGAGGTGCCGACCGTGCCTGAGACATTCGTTCAATCCACCGACGACGTCGTCGCGTTTCTGAGGGATCAGCACAACCTGATCAAGGACATGTTCGACGACGTGCTCCACGCGTCTGAAGACAAGGCGCGCGAGAAGGCGTTCACCGATCTGCGTCAGCTGCTCGCCGTACACGAGACCGCCGAGGAGATGGTGATTCATCCACGAGCCCGGCGGGAGGTGGAATCCGGTGACGAGATCGTCGATGCCCGCCTGCGCGAGGAACATGAGGCCAAGGAGCAGCTGGTCGCACTGGAGAAGCTCGACATCGCGTCCGAGGAGTTTCTCACCGAGCTGACGAAGTTCCGCGACGCCGTGCTCGAGCATGCCGAGCGTGAGGAGAGCGAGGAGTTCACCAAGCTCAAGCGTGAACTCGACGCCGACGAGCTCAAGAGCCTGGCAGGGGCGGTGCGTGCCGCCGAGGCGATCGCGCCGACCCGACCGCACCCCGGGGTGGAATCGGCCAAGCTCAATTTCGCGGTCGGACCGTTCGCGTCGATGCTGGACCGTGCCCGCGACGCGATCGGGTCGGCCTTGCGCTGACATTGGCCCCGTGTCCGGCTGGTTGACATAATTCACGCGGACGGATGCCAGTCGAGCCTCGTCTGCGACACACCGGCAACGGAAGCCCAGTCACAGGCGTAACACCAGGCACACTGGTAACTAACAACTACGCCTGGAGGGTGTCGCCGTGTACCGAGTGTTCGAAGCTCTCGATGAGTTGGGTGCGATCGTCGAAGAAGCCCGCGGTGTGCCGATGACGGCGGGCTGTGTGGTGCCGCGCGGGGACGTCCTGGAGTTGATCGACGACATCAAGGACGCGATCCCCGGTGAGCTCGACGACGCGCAGGACGTCCTGGACGCGAGGGACTCCCTGCTGCGTGAGGCGAAGGAGCACGCCGAGTCCACCGTGTCGACGGCCAATGCCGAGGCGGATTCGATGGTCAACCACGCCCGGGCCGAGGCGGACCGGCTACTCGCCGATGCCAAATCCCAGGCCGACCGCATGGTCGCCGAGGCGCGTGCGCACAGCGAGCGCATGGTGACCGAGGCCAGGGAGGAGGCCGCCCGCATCGCGGCGACTGCCAAACGCGAGTACGAGGCCAGCACCGGACGCGCCAAGTCCGAGGCGGACCGGCTGATCGAGAGCGGCAACCTCGCCTACGAGAAGGCCGTGCAGGAGGGCATCAAAGAGCAGCAGCGTTTGGTGTCCCAGACTGAGGTGGTGGCCACCGCCACCGCCGAGGCGACCCGGATGATCGACTCCGCGCACGCCGAGGCCGACCGGCTGCGCGGCGAGTGCGACATCTACGTCGACAGCAAGCTGGCCGAGTTCGAGGATTTCCTCAACGGCACGCTGCGGTCGGTCGGTCGTGGACGCCACCAGCTGCGCACCGCCGCCGGCACGCACGACTACGCGGCCCGGTAGCTCGCCGAAGGGCCACCGTACGATACGGGCATGGCGACGGACGTCAACGCAGCGCACCGAGGACCACGGTCGCCGTTGGTGATCGACATTTCCCGGCTCGGCCGGCGACCGGGCTCGATGATTACGGTGGACGAGACAGTGCCGAGCCCGGCTCGGATGGGCGTGGAGCTGGTGGCGGTGGCCGAAGGCGCGCCGCTGGACCTGGATCTGCGCTTGCAGTCGGTGTCCGAAGGTGTGCTGGTCACCGGGACCATGTCGGCCCCGACCACCGGTGAATGCGCGCGGTGCCTGACGCCGATCACCGGGGAGGTGGTCATCGATCTCACCGAGCTTTTCGCCTATCCCGACAGCAAGACCGAGGAGACCACCGAGGCCGACGAGGTCCCGCGGGTAGGCCTGAACAGGGGCGTCGAGACCGTCGACCTGGAACAGTCGATCACCGACGCGGTGGGGTTGGCCCTGCCGTTCTCGCCCGTGTGCACGCCCGATTGCGCGGGTCTGTGCCCCGAGTGCGGGGTCCGGTTGGCCGATGCCGAACCGGGGCATCACCACGAGCAGATCGATCCGCGATGGGCGAAGCTGACCGAGCTTCGCGAGCAGAACCCTGGAGATGACTCGTGACGGTGGACCGTGCGCTCCTGCTCGACGCGCTCGGTGTCGAACTGCCGGGTGAGCTGCTCACCATCGCGCTGACGCATCGCAGCTACTCCTACGAGAACGGTGGCGTTCCGACCAACGAACGTCTGGAATTCCTGGGCGATTCGGTGCTGGGCCTCACCATCACCGAAGAGCTGTACCACCGTCATCCGGACCGCTCCGAGGGCGATCTGGCCAAGTTGCGGGCCAGCATCGTCAACACCCAGGCCCTCGCCGACGTCGGCCGCCGGCTGACCGAGCACGGTCTGGGCGCCTACCTGCTGCTGGGCAAGGGCGAGGAGAACTCCGGCGGCGCCGACAAGTCCAGCATTCTCGCCGACGGCGTCGAATCTCTTTTGGGCGCAATTTATCTCGAACACGGCGTGGAGGTCGCCCGCCAGGTGATCCTGCGGTTGTTCGGCACGCTGCTGGACACCGCGCCGACCCTCGGGGCGGGTCTGGACTGGAAGAGCAGCCTGCAGGAGCTGACCGCCTCGCGAGGCCTGGGCGCGCCGGCGTACGTCGTCACCTCCACCGGGCCCGACCACGACAAGGAGTTCACCGCGCTGGTGGTGGTCGGGGAGAGCGAGCACGGCAGGGGCGTCGGCCGGACGAAGAAGGAAGCCGAACTCAAGGCGGCCGCGGCGGCGTGGCACGCCCTCAACGGTGACTGACCGGCATGCCTGAACTCCCCGAGGTGGAGGTGGTCCGGCGCGGGCTCGGCGAACACGTCACCGGCAAGACGATCACAGCGGTCCGGGTGCACCACCCCCGTGCGGTGCGCCGCCACGAAGCCGGACCCGCCGACCTGACCGCCCGATTGCTCGACACGACGATCACCGGAACCGGCCGGCGGGGCAAGTACCTGTGGCTGACGCTGGGCGACGGGACCGATGAGCCGCTGGCGCGAAGAGAATCTGACGCAGCGCTGGTGGTGCATCTGGGCATGAGTGGGCAGATGCTGCTGGGGCCCATAGAGAACGAGAATCATCTGCGCATCGCGGCACTGCTCGACGACGGCACCACGCTGAGTTTCGTCGACCAACGCACCTTCGGCGGCTGGATGATCGCCGAGCTGGTCACCGTCGACGGCACCGCGGTGCCCGCCCCGGTCGCGCACATCGCGCGCGACCCGCTCGATCCGCTCTTCGACCGCGATGCGGTGGTGAAGGTGTTGCGGCGCAAGCACTCCGAGATCAAGCGTCAGCTCCTCGACCAGACCGTGGTCTCGGGGATCGGCAACATCTACGCCGACGAGGCGCTGTGGCGGGCGAAGATCAACGGCGCCCGGCTCGCCTCGGGGGTGTCGCGGGCCAAGCTCGCCGAGTTGCTCGACGCCGCCGCGGCCGTGATGACCGATGCGCTGGCCCAGGGCGGCACGTCGTTCGACTCGCTCTACGTCAACGTCAACGGGGAATCCGGCTACTTCGACCGCTCGCTGGACGCCTACGGCCGCGAAGGCGAGCCGTGCCGCCGGTGCGGGGCGATCATGCGGCGCGACAAGTTCATGAACCGCTCGTCGTTCTACTGCCCCCGCTGCCAACCCCGTCCCCGAACCTGAACCGCCGAAATCGCATTCCACGCGCTCGACCGGCGACTTGACGCGCGTGGAATGCGATTTCGGCGCAGGTAGTACAAATAGTGCGTGACCGAACTGTGGGTGGAGCGCACGGGCGTGCGTCGTTATACGGGGCGCAGCACGCGGGGCGCCGAGGTGCTGATCGGCTCCGAGGACGTCGAAGGCGTGTTCACGCCGGGTGAGCTGATGAAGATCGCGCTGGCCGCCTGCAGCGGGATGTCCAGCGACCAGCCGCTGCGCCGCCGCCTGGGCGACGACTATCAGGCCACGATCAGCGTGTCCGGAGCCGCGGACCGCGAGCAGGAGCGCTATCCACTGCTCAGTGAGGTACTCGAGATCGACCTGTCCGGGCTTGGCGAGCAGGACAAGGCCCGCCTGCTCACGGTGGTCGAGCGGGCCGTCGATCAGGTGTGCACAGTGGGGCGGACGTTGAAGAGCGGGACGGAAGTGACGTTTGGGGTGACTGAGGTGAAAGATGTTGGCGGAAAGTGATGTTCGGCTCACCGCCTGGGTGCACGGGCATGTTCAAGGGGTGGGTTTCCGCTGGTGGACGCGTTCCCGGGCGCTTGAACTGGGCCTGACCGGCTACGCGGCCAACAAACCCGACGGCCGTGTGCAGGTGGTGGCCCAGGGGCCGCGGCAGGCCTGCGAACAGCTGCTTGACCTGCTCAAAGGGGGTAAGACCCCCGGCCAGGTGGACAAGGTCATCGCCGACTGGAGCGAGCCGGCCGACGCGATCTCGGGCTTCACCGAGCGGTGAGGTTTCCGGCGGTAGGGTAACGCGTCATGCATCTGAAGAGTCTGACGCTGAAGGGCTTCAAGTCCTTCGCCTCGCCGACGACTCTGCGTTTCGAACCGGGCATCACCTGCGTCGTCGGTCCCAACGGCTCGGGCAAATCCAATGTCGTCGACGCGCTGACCTGGGTGATGGGGGAGCAGGGCGCCAAGACGCTGCGCGGCGGCAAGATGGAAGACGTCATCTTCGCCGGCACCTCGTCGCGGGCACCGCTCGGCCGCGCCGAGGTGACCCTGACCATCGACAACTCCGACAACGCGCTGCCCATCGAGTACTCCGAGGTGTCGATCACCCGCAGGATGTTCCGCGACGGCGCGGGAGAGTACGAAATCAACGGCAGCAGTTGCCGTTTGATGGACGTGCAGGAGCTCCTGTCCGACTCCGGCATCGGCCGCGAGATGCACGTCATCGTGGGTCAGGGCAAGCTCTCCGAGATCCTGGAATCCCGCCCGGAGGACCGGCGCGCGTTCATCGAGGAGGCGGCCGGGGTCCTCAAGCACCGCAAACGCAAGGAAAAGGCGGTCCGCAAGCTCGACTCGATGTCGGCGAACCTGGCGCGCCTGACCGATCTGACCACCGAGCTGCGCCGTCAGCTCAAACCGCTGGGCCGGCAGGCCGAGATGGCGCGCCGGGCGCAGACCATCCAGGCCGACCTGCGGGACGCTCGGCTGCGGCTGGCCGCCGACGACCTGGTCATCCGCAAGGCCGAATTCGACGACACCAACCAGGCCGAGACGGCGCTGCGCCGGGAGCACGACGAACTCAGCGAGCGGCTGGAGGCCAGGACCGGCGAACTGGACGCCCACGAGAACGCCGTCGGGGACCTCAGTGAGCGGGCCGATGCCGCTCAACAGCGATGGTTCCGACTCTCCGCGCTGGCCGAACGGGTCGGCGCGACGGTGCGCATCGCCACCGAACGGGCCCAGCACCTCGACGCCGAGCCCGACTTCTCCGCCGGTCCCGACCCCGACGAGCTCGAAGCCCAGGCCGACGCCGTCGCCGAGCAGGAACGGCAGCTGCTCGACGCGCTCGCCGAGTCCCAGGCCCGACTGGAGGCCGCCCGAGAGGAACTCAGCGAGCGCGAACGGGCGGCCGCCGAGGCAGAGCGCGCCCATATGGCGGCCGCCCGCGCCGAGGCCGACCGCCGCGAGGGTCTGGCCCGGCTGTCCGGCCAGGTCGACACCATGCGCACCCGGGTGGACTCCGTCGACGAGACGGTGGCGCGGCTGACCGCCGGCATCGACGAGGCCGCCGCCCGCGCCCAGCAGGCGCAGGCCGAGTTCGAGACCGTCCAGGGCCGGGTCGCCGAACTCGACGCCGGCGAGGTCGGTCTGGACGACCACCACGACCGCACCGTGGCGGCACTGCGTCTGGCCGACGAACGTGTTGCCGAACTGCAGGCCGCCGAGCGTGCCGCCGAGCGCCAGGTGGCGTCGTTGCAGGCCCGTATCGACGCGCTGTCGGTGGGCCTGGAGCGCCGCGACGGTGCTGCCTGGCTCAAAGAGAACCACGGCGGCGGAGGGCTTTTCGATTCCTTCGCCAATCTCGTCAAGGTGCGTCCCGGGCACGAGGCCGCGGTGGCGGCTGTCCTGGGTGCGGCGGCCGACGCGCTCGCCGCCGAGGACTCCGGGGCCGCCAGGCAGGCTCTGGTCGCGCTGAAGGAGGCCGACGGCGGGCGGGCCGCCATCGTGCTGGGGGACTGGGCGGCTCAGGCACCGGTGACGGGGCCGTTGCCGGCGGGAGCTGTGTGGGCCGGCGACCTGATCGACCCGGCGCCGCGGATCCGGGGCGCGGTCACCGCGATGCTCGCCGGTGTGGCGGTCGTCGACGACCTCGCCTCGGCGCTGGAATTGGTTGCCGCCCAACCTCACTTGCGCGCCGTGACCGCCGACGGCGATCTGGTCGGGGCGGGGTGGGTCAGCGGCGGCTCGGATCGCAAACCCAGCACGCTGGAGATCACCTCCGAGGTGGACAAGGCCCGCACTGAACTGGCCGCCGCCGAGCGGCAGACCAGAGAACTCTCGGCGGCATTGTCCGGTGCACTGGCCGAGCAGTCGGCGCGCCAAGACGCCGCCGAACAGGCCCTGGCCGCGCTGAACGAGTCCGACGCCGCGATCTCGGCGATCTACGAACAGCTAGGTCGCCTCGGGCAGGACGCCCGGGCGGCCGACGACGAGTGGCAGCGGCTGATCAAGCAGCGCGACGAACTGGAGGCAGGCCGCAACCGCACCGTCGAGGAACTGACCGAGCTGGAGCAGCGTCTGCACCAGGCCCAGCAGGAGCCGATGTTCGACGTCGAGGTCGTCGACCGCTCGGAGTCGACGGCCGCGGCCGAGGCCGCCCGTTCGGCAGAGGTCGAGGCCCGGCTTGCCGTGCGTACCGCCGAGGAACGGGCGAACGCCGTTCGCGGACGTGCTGATTCGCTGCGACGCGCAGCGGTCGCCGAGCGTGAGGCCAGGGCGCGGGCGGCGCGGGCGCGGGAGGCGCGCGTGCATGCGGCCGCAGTCGCCTCGGCCGTCGCGGAGTCCGGACGGCTCGTCGCCCGGCGGTTGAGCGAGGCGGTGGCGGTGGCGTCGCGTGTGCGCGACGAAGTCGCCGCCGAACGCCAGGTCAGGGCGGGCGCGCTGACGAAGGCCCGCGAAGAGGTCAACGAACTGAGCACCCGGATCGCGGCGCTCACCGACGCGCTGCACCGCGACGAGGTCGCCAAGGCCCAGGCGGCGCTGCGGATCGAACAGCTGGAGCAGCAGGTGCTCGAACAGTTCGGCATGGCCGTCGCCGACCTGATCGGCGAGTACGGGCCCGATGTTGCGCTGCCACCGACCGAACTGGAGATGGTCGAGTACGAGCAGGCCCGTGAGCGCGGTGAGCAGGTGGTGGCGCCGGCGCCGATGCCGTACGACCGGGCCACCCAGGAGCGGCGGGCCAAGCGCGCCGAGAAAGAGCTGCGCGAACTGGGGCGGGTCAATCCCCTTGCACTGGAAGAGTTCGCGGCCCTGGAGGAGCGCTACAATTTCCTGTCCACCCAGCTCGAGGACGTCAAGGCCGCCCGCAAGGACCTCCTCGACGTCATCGCCGACGTGGACTCGCGGATCCTTCAGGTTTTCACCGAGGCATATATGGATGTCGAGCGCGAGTTCACGCAGGTGTTCTCCACGCTGTTTCCCGGCGGTGAGGGTCGGCTGCTGTTGACCGACCCGTCCGACATGCTCACCACCGGCATCGAGGTCGAGGCCAGGCCTCCGGGTAAGAAGATCAAACGGCTGTCGCTGCTCTCCGGTGGCGAGAAGTCCCTGACCGCGGTCGCGATGCTGGTGGCCATCTTCCGGGCCAGGCCCTCACCGTTCTATGTGATGGACGAGGTGGAGGCCGCGCTCGACGACGTCAATCTGCGGCGCCTGATCAGTCTGTTCGAGCAGCTGCGGGAGCGCTCGCAGCTCATCGTCATCACCCACCAGAAGCCGACGATGGAGGTCGCCGACGCGCTTTACGGTGTCACGATGCGCGGCGACGGCATCACGACGGTGATCTCGCAGCGGATGCGCGGCCAGGAGCTCGTCACCAGCCCGTCCTGACGATCATCGTCAGGCGAGCGGGGTGACTCCGCGCTCGCGCAGTGCCGCCAGGTCGGACGCGCCGCTCCCGTGCAGGCAGACCAGCAACTCGTCGAGGAAGCGCTGCAGCCAGTCCACCACCGCGTCGACGGATTCGACGGCCGGGGCGAGCAGGGGCCGCGCGACGGCCACCACCCGAGCGCCCATCGCGAGCGCCTTGGCGGCGTCCATTCCGGTGCGGATGCCACCGGAGGCGACCAGCGGCATGTCGGGAAGGACGCGCCGCACCTCTGTCAACGCCTGGGCGGTCGGGATGCCCCATTCGGCCAGTGCCGGATAGCGCACGTCGCCGTAGCGGACGAACTGCTCGATGCGCGCCCACGAGGTGCCGCCGGCGCCCGCGACGTCGACGGCGGCGATCGGGCAGTCGATGAGCTGCTCGGCGGCGGCGCCGCCGATGCCGTGGCCGACCTCCTTGAGCATGACCGGGTAGCCGATCTCCCCGGCGACCTCGCACAGCCGTGCGATCGAGCCCGAGAAATCGGTGTCGCCGTTGTGCTGCATGGCTTCCTGCAGCGGGTTGGTGTGCACCGCAAGGCCGTTGGCGCCAACCTTGTCCAGGGCCGCGGCCAGCCCCGGCATCATCGACGTACGAAGCTGCGCAAGCCCGATGTTGCCGATCAGCAGCACGTCGGGCGCCACGCCGCGGACGTCGAAGCTGGACGCCGCCTCGGCGTCGTCGAGCATCACGCGCTGCGAGCCGAGCATCATCCCGATACCAAGCTGTTGCGCCGCGGCGGCCAGATTTCGGTTGATGATTCCCGACAGCGCGGCGCCGCCGGTCATCGCACCGATCAGCACCGGGGCGCGCAACCGGCAGCCGAGGAACTCGGTGCTCAGATCGACGCCGCCCAGATCGGTCTGGGTCAGCGCGTTGTAGGGCAGCCGGTAGCGCTCCAGACCGGTGCTCACCGTCTGGTAGTCGACGGCCTCGGTGAGGCACACGTCGATGTGCCGGCGTTTGCGGTGCTGCAGGGCGGAGCCGGGGTCGGACGTCACCGGTCAGGTCCCCTGAGACAATGGGGCGGTGAGTGAAGGTCTCTGGATCGCCATCGCGGTCATCGCCGTTCTGCTGCTCGTCGCGCTCGTCGTGGGCCTGGTGCGGTACCGCCGTCGCCGGATCAAGTTGTCGGCTCCAGACACTGCCACTCCCGTCGATCGTTCGGGCGGCTATACCGCCAAGTCAGGCATCACATTCGCCCAGTCGGCACCGGTGCAGGCCCCACCGAAGGCCCCGGAACGGATAGACACCAGTGGTCTACCCGCCGTCGGCGATGATGCCACCATCCCGCGCGACGCACCCAAGCGTCCCATCGCCGACGTCCGCTTGCCCGAGCCGCCGGTGCTGCCGCCTGAGCCCGTCGAGAAGCCGGTCACCGAGGCTCCCGCCGCGCCCCCCGCACCGGAACCCGAGGTGGTCCCCCCACCGGAACCCGAGGCGGTCCCTGAGCCCGAAGCGCTTCCCGAGACCGCCGCGCCGGAGCCGGCCACGGAGACCGCCGAGCCTGTCGCACCGCAGATCGAGGACATCGCGCCCACCGAGGGCCGGCTGGACCGGCTGCGCGGCCGGCTGTCGAAGTCGCAGAACACCTTGGGGCGCAGCATGCTGGGGCTGCTCGGCGGCGGCGACCTCGACGAGGACTCGTGGGAAGAGGTCGAGGACACGCTGTTGATCGCCGACCTCGGTCCGGTCGTCGCCGAGTCGGTCATCACCTCGCTGCGGACCAAGATGGCCAGCAGCGGTGTGCGCACCGAGGCCGACGCGCGGGCTGTGCTGCGTGAGGTCCTGATCGCCGAGCTGCAACCCGACCTGGATCGCTCGATCAAGGCGCTGCCGCACGCCGACAAACCGTCGGTGTTGCTCGTCGTGGGTGTCAACGGCACCGGTAAGACGACGACCGTCGGCAAGCTGGCCCGCGTGCTCGTCGCCGACGGTCGCCGCGTGGTGCTCGGTGCGGCGGATACGTTCCGTGCGGCGGCCGCCGATCAGCTGCAGTCCTGGGCGTCGCGGGTGGGCGCGCAGGTGGTGCGTGGTCCGGAAGGGGCCGACCCGGCCTCGGTCGCCTTCGACGCCGTCGACACCGGTATCGAGTCCGGCGCCGACGTCGTGGTCATCGACACCGCCGGCCGCCTGCACACCAAGACGGGTTTGATGGACGAGCTGGGCAAGGTCAAGCGCGTGGTGGGCAAGCGCGCCGCCGTCGACGAGGTCCTGCTGGTGCTGGATGCGACGATCGGCCAGAACAGCCTGCCGCAGGCCCGGGTCTTCGCCGAGGTCGTCGACATCACCGGCGTGGTGCTGACCAAGCTGGACGGGACGGCCAAGGGCGGCATCGTGTTCCGTGTGCAACAGGAGCTCGGTGTGCCGGTCAAGCTCGTCGGCCTCGGCGAGGGACCCGACGATCTGGCTCCGTTCGAGCCGGCGGCGTTCGTCGACGCGTTGCTCGGCTGACGTTCGGCGGACAGCGAATTCCCAGAAAGTGCTCCGGAATTTTGCTGATCACCCCTGGTGAAACACGAGCGTAACGACATCGGCGCGTCCGTTCACGTCGGCGAAACACAACAGAATCACAGGTGAAACGCTCGCAAAAGAGTCTCTTCGGGAGGCCGATCGTGGTCGGCCGTCATCCCAAGGAGGTTCACACAAAGTGGCATTCGGCTTACACGATGTGGTCTTGGCCCTGCCAGACGACCAGTTCGCGCCATTCGGGGAAGGGGGATTGAGCGCCGGAGACACGGCATGGGTGCTCACCTCCGCAGCGCTGGTGCTGTTCATGACCCCGGGCCTGGCGTTCTTCTACGGTGGTCTGTCCCGGCAGAAGTCCGTCCTCAACATGATGATGATGTCGTTCGGCTCGATCGGAGTCGTCAGCGTCATCTACGTGTTGTGGGGTTACTCGATGTCGTTCTCGTCGGCGCACACCGGGGAGGGCAACTTCTTCGGGGTCTTCGACAATCCCTTCGCGTTGTTCGGGCTCAGCCAGCTCACCGAGGTCCGCGAGGTCGACGGGGTCAGCACCTATGTGCTCGGCGGCTTCGGCACCGTACCGGCCATCGTGTGGGTGGCCTTCCAGCTCACCTTCGCGGTGATCACCGTCGCGCTGATCAGCGGTGCGGTCGCCGAGCGCATGAAGTTCGGCACCTGGCTGGTGTTCGGCGGCATCTGGGTCACGCTGGTGTACTTCCCTCTGGCGCACATGGTTTGGGGCGGCGGCCTGCTCTCCGGTGCCGAGGGCGGCATCGCGGCCAAGCTCTTCGGCGTCGATGACGAGGGCGCGGCCAACGTGTCTCCCATCGACTTCGCCGGTGGCACCGTGGTGCACATCAACGCCGGTGTAGCCGCTCTCGTGCTGGCAATCCTGCTCGGCAAGCGGACAGGCTTCGGCAAGACCGCTTTCCGGCCGCACAACATCCCGTTCGTGATGCTCGGCGCGGCGATCCTGTGGTTCGGCTGGTTCGGCTTCAACGTAGGCTCCGAGGGCGCCGCCGACATGCTGGCCGGTGCGGTGTGGGTGAACACCACCGCCGCCACCGCAGCGGCGATGCTGTCCTGGTTGCTCGTCGAGCGTATCCGGGACGGTCACGCCACCAGCGTGGGCGCGGCATCGGGCATCGTGGCGGGTCTGGTGGCCATCACCCCGGCGTGTGGCTCGCTGAGCGCGATCGGTTCGCTCATCCTCGGTGCGGTCGCGGGTGTGCTGTCCGCGCTGGCCATCGCGCTGAAGTACAAGTTCGGGTATGACGATTCGCTCGACGTCGTCGGTGTGCACCTCGTGGCCGGCCTGTGGGGCACCATCGGCATCGGTCTGCTGGCCACCGAGACCGGGCTGTTCTACGGCGGCGGCTTCCAGCAACTCGTGGTGCAGATCGTGATCGCACTGGTTGCCGTAGTGTTCACCGCAATCATGACCGCCATCATCGCGTTCATCGTCAAGCCTCTGGGATGGCGGGTGTCCAAGGAGGATGAGGACACTGGTATCGATGAAACCGAACATGCCGAAACGGCTTACGAGCTCGCCTGACCGGCGACAATTTCATCGGAAGGGATCAACTACATGAAGCTGATAACCGCGATCGTCAAGCCGTTCACGCTGGAAGATGTCAAGACCGGTCTGGAGCAGACGGGCATTCTCGGCATGACCGTCAGCGAGGTCCAGGGCTACGGCCGGCAGAAGGGGCACACCGAGGTCTACCGCGGCGCGGAGTACTCGGTGGACTTCGTCCCGAAGGTGCGCGTCGAGGTGATCGTCGATGACGCCGCCGTCGACAAGGTGGTGGACGTCATCGTCCAGGCCGCCCGCACCGGAAAGATCGGTGACGGCAAGGTCTGGGTCAGTCCGGTCGAGGCGGTGGTGCGGGTGCGCACCGGTGAACGCGGGGCCGATGCCCTTTGATCCGTAACGTGGAGTGAATGGTCGTCTCCCGGCATTTGCGCCGTGTGAGTGCTGGATCGTCAAGTGCCGGGAGGACAACCCATGAAAGAGCAGAAATCTCATTCCGCCGCCGGCGCTCCCCGTTGGGAGCGTCCGGCGGCGGTATCGTCGCGGCCGGCAACCGATCTCGTCGCCGCAGCCGAGCAGTTGGTCTCCGGCAGCCACCAGCTCGACGCGGCGGCGCTGCGCGACGCACTGCTCGATCTCTACGACTTCTGGCTCACCACAAAGGCCACCGAGATCGGCATCACCGCGACGAGCGGGTTCGCTATCGTCGCGACCGGCGGTCTGGGGCGCGGCGAGCTGTTGCCGTACTCGGACCTGGATCTGATGCTGCTGCACGACAACATGCCACCCGAGGACGTCGCTGAGGTGGCCGAATTGTTGTGGTATCCATTGTGGGACGCCAACATTCGTCTCGACCACAGCGTCCGTACGGTGCCCGGGGCGCTGCGCGTCGCGGGTGAGGACATCTCGGCGGGGCTCGCGATGCTCGAGGCGCGGCATATCGCCGGTGACGGCGACCTGTCCGCACTGCTGATCGGCGGGGCCCGGCGGCAGTGGCGCACCGGGATCGCGTCGCGGTTCGACGAACTCGTCGAGCACACCAGAGCCCGGTGGCAACGCAGCGGCGAGATCGCGCACCGCGCCGAGCCGGATCTCAAGTGCGGCAGGGGTGGGCTGCGCGACGTCCAACTCCTCAATGCGCTGGCGATCGCCCAGTTGGCCGACGTTTACCCCAGCCGTTCATTGGCCTCACCGATCGAAACCCTTGGCGAGGCGCATCTTTCGCTGCTCAACGTCCGCACCGAGCTGCACCGGGTGGCCGGCCGCGGCCGGGAACTCCTGCTGGCCCAGCACGCCGACGAGATCGGTGCCGCGCTGCGCATCGGCGATCGGTTCGACCTGGCGCGCATGCTCTCCGATGCCGCCCGCACCGTCAGCTACTACGTCGACGCGGGTATCCGCACCGCGGCCAACGCGCTGCCCCGACGTGGGCTGGCCGTGCTCCGCCGACCCGTCCGCCGACCGCTCGACGAAGGGGTCATCGAGTTCAACGGCGAGGTGATCCTGGCCCGCGACGCCCGTCCGGAGCGCGACCCCGGACTGATCCTGAGGGTGGCCGCCGCGTCGGCGACCACGGGGCTGCCGATGGCGGCCTCGACCTTGAGTCGGCTGGCCGCGGCCGCGCCGGAACTGCGGACACCGTGGCCGCGGCAGGCCCTTAAGGATCTGTTGGTGATGCTGGCGGCAGGGCCGTCGGCGGTGGCCACCATCGAGGCCCTCGACCGCACCGGGCTGTGGGGCCGGCTGTTTCCCGAATGGGGCGCGGTGCGCGACCTGCCGCCGCGCGATGTCGTCCACATCTGGACCGTCGACCGCCATCTTGTCGAAACAGTCTCCCGTGCAAGCGCTTTCACCACGCGCGTGTCGCGTCCCGACCTGCTGGTGCTCGGCGCGCTGGTCCACGACATCGGCAAGGGTCGCGGCGGCGATCACAGCGTCATCGGCGCCGAACTGGCCGATCAGATCGGCAGCCGGCTCGGATTGTGGCCGTCGGACATCAAGATCCTGTCCACCCTCGTGCGCCATCACCTGCTGCTGGCGCACACCGCGACCAGGCGTGACCTGCAGGATCCCACCACCATCTCCGCCGTCGTGGACGCGCTCGACGGTGACCCCGTGGTGCTCGAACTGCTGCACGCCCTGGCTGAGGCCGACTCGCTGGCTACCGGTCCCGGGGTGTGGGGCGACTGGAAGGCGTCGCTGATCGGCGAACTCGTCCGCCGCTGTCGGCTGGTGATGGCCGGGGAGCCGTTTCCGCATCCCGATCCCATCGATCCGCGGTTCGTCGAGCTGGCCCGCGAGGTCGGGGTCCACGTGGAGTTGACTCCCGCCGACACGCCGCACATCTACAACGTCACGATGATCGCCCCCGACAGCCGCGGGGTGCTGTCCAAAGCGGCCGGGGTGCTGGCGCTGAACTCGTTGCGCGTGCACTCGGCGTCGGTGAACGGACACGAGGGCTCGGCCATCAACAGTTTCGTGGTCTCACCGCAC
Organism: Mycobacterium sp. ZZG; assembly: GCF_054786995.1. NCBI lineage: Bacteria > Bacillati > Actinomycetota > Actinomycetes > Mycobacteriales > Mycobacteriaceae > Mycobacterium > Mycobacterium sp. ZZG. Next base: position 114,544 of record NZ_JBTBFV010000003.1, on the reverse strand, counting down.
TTCGGCACACCGCCCGCCGCGCAGCTGCTGCGCCAGCAGCTGATTCTCGCCCTCGACGGCGAACTCGATGTGATGGGCCTGCTGGAGAAGAAGGAAGCCGACGCCGCCGGGACGGTCCGGGCGGGGGAGATCCGCGCCGCGGTGCCGATCAACGCTCCTGCGGCACCACCACGGGTGCTGTGGCACGACGGCGCGGGTGCCGGCCAGGCGGTCGCCGAGATCCGGGCCACCGACCGCGCCGGCCTGCTCGCCGTGCTCACCCGTGTGTTCGAACGCGCCGGGGCCGACATCGCATGGGCCAAGGTCACCACCATGGGCTCGTCGGTGGTCGACGCGTTCGGGATCGTGCTGCCCACAGACGACCCGGCGGCCCGGCACAACGTGGAACGGGAACTGTACGCGGTTCTGCCGGCCCCGCCGGCAAAGCCCGCAGCCGTCGAGGCCAGCTAGTGGCCAGCAGCGCCCCGAACCCGCTGCGCCGCCCGCGATAGGCTTGGCCTCGTGTTTGAATCCCTGTCCGACCGGTTGACCGGAGCCCTCTCGGGCTTGCGCGGCAAGGGTCGGCTCACCGACGCCGACATCGATGCCACCGCGCGCGAGATCCGACTGGCACTTCTCGAGGCCGACGTCTCGCTGCCCGTCGTGCGCGCGTTCATCTCGCGCATCAAGGACCGCGCCAAGGGCGCCGAGGTGTCCGCGGCGCTGAATCCCGCCCAGCAGGTCGTCAAGATCGTCAACGAGGAGCTCATCGGGATCCTCGGTGGCCAGACGCGCCAGCTGGCGTTCGCGCGCAACCCACCGACGGTCATCATGCTGGCCGGTCTGCAGGGTTCGGGTAAGACGACGCTGGCAGGCAAGCTCGCCCGGTGGCTCAAAGGCCAGGGGCACACACCGCTGCTGGTGGCCTGTGACCTGCAGCGGCCGGGGGCGGTCAACCAGCTGCAGATCGTCGGTGAGCGGGCGGGCGTGAGCGTGTTCGCGCCGCACCCGGGCGTGTCCCCGGACGGCGCGACGATCGAGCAGATGACCACCGGCGATCCGGTGTCGGTGGCGGCGGCGGGTCTGGCCGAGGCCAAGGCCAAGCTCTTCGACGTGGTGATCGTCGACACCGCGGGCCGGCTCGGCATCGACGAGGAGCTGATGGCGCAGGCCGCGGCGATCCGCGACGCCGTGAACCCCGACGAGGTGCTGTTCGTCCTCGACGCGATGATCGGTCAGGACGCGGTGACCACCGCCGACGCGTTCCGCGAGGGCGTCGGATTCACCGGTGTGGTGCTGACCAAGCTCGACGGCGACGCCCGCGGCGGCGCGGCACTGTCGGTGCGGGAGGTCACCGGGGTGCCGATCCTGTTCGCATCGGCGGGGGAGAAGCTCGAGGACTTCGACGTCTTCCATCCTGACCGGATGGCCAGCCGGATCCTCGGCATGGGCGATGTGCTGACCCTCATCGAGCAAGCCGAGCAGCACTTCGACGCCGCGCAGGCCGAGGCCACCGCGGCCAAGATCGGCAGCGGTGAGCTGACGCTCGAGGACTTCCTCGAGCAGATGCTGATGATCCGCAAGATGGGGCCGATCGGGAACCTGCTGGGCATGCTGCCCGGTGCGGGCCAGATGAAGGATGCGCTGGCCGCGGTCGACGACAGCCAGCTCGACCGCGTGCAGGCCATCATTCGGGGTATGACGCCGCAGGAGCGCGCGGACCCCAAGATCATCAATGCCTCCCGCCGGCTGCGTATCGCCAACGGCTCCGGCGTCACGGTGGCCGAGGTCAACCAGCTCGTCGACCGGTTCTTCGATGCCCGCAAGATGATGTCGCAGATGGCCGGACAGATGGGGATGCCGTTCGGCCGCAAGAACACGCGTAAGGCCGGCAAGGGCAAGAACAAGCAGGCGGGCAAGAAGGGACGCAAGGGACCGACGCCGCCGAAGCGCAATCCGCTCGGCGCCGGTATGCCCGGGATGCCTGCCGGCTTCCCCGACCTGTCGAACATGCCCAAGGGGCTCGACGAGCTGCCGCCGGGACTGGCCGACATCGATCTGTCGAAGCTGAAGTTCCCCAAGAATTGACGGCCGACCGCACCCCGCTGCATCTGCGGGGCCGCAGCCTGCCCGACGGCGAACCCGTTGAGTGGTGGATCGTCCATGGACGCCTCAGCGCGGAGCCGGTGGCCGGCGCCGAGACGGTTTTCGGCGCCGACGGGGATGACGGCTGGATCCTGCCCGGGCTCGTCGACGCGCACTGCCACGTCGGGCTCGGGCCGCACGGCGAGATCCCGATGGACGAGGCGATCGCCCAGGCCGAGACCGAGCGTGGCGTGGGCGCTCTGCTGCTGCGCGACGCCGGCTCGCCGACCGACACCCGCAGCTTCGACGACCGCCCCGAACTGCCGCGCATCATTCGCGCCGGGCGTCACCTGGCGCGGCCGCGGCGGTACTCCCGGGGGTTCGCCCAGGAGCTCGAAGACGAATGGCAGCTCCCGGAGGCGGTGGCCGAGCAGGCCCGCTGGGGAGACGGCTGGGTCAAGCTGGTAGGGGACTGGATCGACCGCGACAGCGGGGATCTGGCGCCGCTGTGGTCCGACGACGTGCTGGCGGCGGCGATCGACGCCGCGCATGCCAATGGCGCCCGCGTCACCGCGCATGTGTTCGGCGAGGACGCGCTGCCCGGCCTGATCAAGGCCGGCATCGACTGCATCGAACACGGCACCGGGCTGACCGAGGACACCATCGGTCTGATGGTCGAGCACGGCACGGCGCTGGTGCCCACCCTGATCAACATCGAGAACTTCCCGGACATCGCCGCCTCGGCGCACAGGTACCCGGTCTATCAGAAGCACATGCGGGCGCTTTACGAATCCTGTTCTGCCCGCATCGGTGCCGCACACGAGGCGGGCGTGCCGATCTTCGCGGGTTCGGATGCGGGCAGCGCGGTGGCGCATGGCCGCATCGCCGAGGAGGTGGACGCGCTCAAGGCCATCGGCATGACGCCCACCGAGGCGCTCGGCGCGGCATGCTGGGACGCCCGCGAGTGGCTGCGCCGTCCCGGCCTGGCCCACGGCGCGTCGGCGGACCTGGTGTGCTACCGCGAGGATCCGCGCTCAGGGGCCGGCGTGCTGGCCGACCCGACACTGGTGATGCTGCGGGGCGTCGTCTACTGATGTGGTGACCCGGCGCCGGCGTCGTCCGTCACAGCTATCCACGTTCTGCAGGAGAAGTGCGAGTGGCGCCCTGCAGTATGCGGATAGCTGTGGCGCCTGAGGGCGCTGCGACTTCGCGACTCACGGCTGGCTGAATCCGTAGTCCAGCAGCCGGATCGCCTGACCGTAGAGGTCGCCGGTGCCGTACATCTGGACGACGACCAGGCGCCGGTTGCCGCGTTGCGCCGCGCCGACGTAGGTCTTGCGAGCCAGGTTGGTGAAACCCGTCTTCCCGCCGAGATCGCCGGGATAGCGGCTGAGCAACTCGTTCTGGTTGTGCAGCGTCTTTCCGGGGAACGGCGCGGACGGGGACCGCATGATCTGCGCGATCAACGGATACTTCAGTGCCGCGCGCATGATGACGGCGAGGTCGTGCGGGGTGGTGACGGATTCCCAGCCGGGTCCGTCCAGTCCCGACGGCGACGACGCCTTGGTGCCGCGTGCGCCGACCAGCGCTGCCTTGCGGTTCATCGCCGCGACGGCGACCCGCTGCCCGCCGAGCATGTCGGCCAGCATGTTGGCCGCATCGTTGCCCGACACCATCAGGATCGCCGCGACCAGTTGCGCGGTGGTGTAGGCCTGCCCTGGTTTGAGCCCCACACAGGAACATTCGACCTTGGTGTGGGATTCGTTGGCGCGCGCGAAGTTGTCCGGCCGAAGATGGTCGAGCACCGTCATCGCCAGCAGCACCTTGATCGTGCTGGCCGGGGCGTAGCTGCCGTACGGGTCCTTGCTGGCCAGCACGCGACCGGTGTCGAGATCGGCAACCAGCCAGGCCTGGGCTGGTCCATCCGGAAGTGGTTGCGCTGCAACGGGTTCAGCGGCAGGCTGGGCTTGCGTAGTCGGTGCAGCCGACAGCGGGGCCGCAGGCAGCACCGCGCTGAGGGCGAGCGCCAGCCCCGCGAGTCGTCTTCGCACGAGTGGCGACGTTAATCGGGAAAGGACTCGTCCGGCGCGCGAACAGGTCTCCTTCGGGTATCGAGTTCCCGGACCGGCTCAGAGCCGGCTGACGCCGGAGTTCGGGCCCAGCGCGAAACCCCAATCCAGCAGGGCCGCCGCCTGGTCCCAGTACGTCGGCCCGCCGTCCTTGACCAACCCGTACATCAGCGCCACGACCAGGTGGCGGCCGTTGCGGGCAGCGCCGCCGACGAAGGTCTTGCGGGCCAGATCGGTGTAGCCGGTCTTGCCGCCGAAGGTGCCCGGATAGCGGTGCAGCAGTTCGTCCTGGTTGACCAGGACGACGTCACCGGCCTTGGTCGGGAACACCGCGGTGGGCTGGGCGGTGATCTGCGCGAACACCGGGTTGCCCATGGCGGCGCGGAAGATCACCGCGAGATCGTGCGGGGTGGACCAGATGTCGATGCCGGGTCCGTCGATACCCGATGGCGAGCCCGCGTTCGTGCCGTAGGCGCCCAGCATCGCGGCCTTGGCGTTCATCTTCGTCACCGCGACGTCGTGCCCGCCGAGCATGGTGGCCAGCGTGTTGGCGGCGTCGTTGCCCGACACCAGCAGCAGAGCCTCCAGCAGCTGACGGGTCGTGTACGTCTGACCGGGAGCCACCCCGGCGCAGTTGCACTCGACCCTGGTGTCGGCCTCGTTGGCGACGATGGTCGCGTCCAGCGGGAGTTCGTCGAGCACGACCATGGCCAGCAGCACCTTGATGGTGCTGGCCGGGGCGTAATGCCCGTGCTCGTCGCGGGCGGCCAACACCTCGCCGGTGTCCATGTCGGCAACGATCCAGGCCTGGGCGGGGCCGTCGGGGATCGGCGTCGACCCTGCGGGCTGCACGATCCCCGTGACAGGCACTGCGGCGGCCGGGGGAAGGGAGAAGCCACCGGTCAGGCACAGCACGGCGCCGAGGCACGCGAGAAGCGTTCGCACGACAGGTGAGCCTAAACCGCGCCCCGGTCGTGTTCAATCGAGCCATGTTGAGCCTTGAGGAGATCTCGGACCGGCTGGAGATCCAGCAACTGCTGATCGATTACTCGAGCGCGATCGACGGACGGCGGTTCGACGACCTCGACGCCGTCTTCACCCCGGACGCCTACATCGACTACCGCGTCAGCGGCGGCGTCGACGGGGCCTTCCCCGAGGTGAAGGCGTGGCTGAAGGAAGTGCTGCCGAACTTCCCGGCGTATTACCACCTCGTCAGCAATGCCGACATCCGCATCGACGGCGACAGGGCGTCGTGCCGGGCGATCTGTTTCAATCCGATGGTGATGGGCGGGGAGAACCCGCAGATCTACTTCGTCGGAATCTGGTACGTCGACGAGTTCGTCCGCACCCGGCAAGGGTGGCGGATGAGCCGGCGGGTCGAGGAGAAGTGCTTCGACAAGCTGATGTGAGACCTGACGGTGCTGTGCGCTCAGCGCACCAACCGGCGGCCCACCCGGCCCACGGTCCGCTTGATCCGGTCCGACACGTACACCGACACCGCGAGGTTGAAGATGTCCTCGCGCAGCCGGGTCAGCGTGGACGAGGTGATCACCCAGCGGCCGTCGATCTTCGCGTATGCCTCCGTGTAGTGGCCGTATCCGCGCATGTTCACCCCGGGCGCCAGCCGCACCACGTCCTCCAGCGCCCAGACCCCGTTCGCGGTCGTCGGCGACGACAGCGCGATCTCCGGCGCGTGTACCTGATGCACGGTCGCGCGGGCGCCGAGGCTTTTGCGGGTGAACGCGACGAACTCGTCGGCGCCGTCGATCACTGTTCCGCCGGCCCCGGTGGTGTCGCTGTGGAAGTCGTCGGTGAACAGCGACCGCCAGGAGTTCCAGTCCTTGGTGTCCAGGTATCTGCAGTAGCGTGCCTTGAGCTGCTTGATCGCCTCGATCTCCACCAGCACGGCGGCGTCATCCATGGCTAGAAGGTGACATCCGGGGCCAGTTTTGTAAAGGTACAGGCGGCGGGTGGCCCGCGGATTTCCTCGGGTGGGCGCCGGTCTGGCACAATAGGCGGCTGTCCGCGCACGGCTTCCTCGACGGGATGTGCCGTGTGGCGGTCACACGCGTAAGGCAAAACCGGGTCCCGGCATCCCGCCGGTGATCGCTCGAATTGCAAACGTGGCAATCACAGGAGAAGTCGCTCAACCATGGCTGTCAAGATCAAGCTCGCCCGCTTCGGCAAGATCCGCAATCCGCAGTACCGCATCGCCGTCGCCGATGCGCGCAACCGCCGCGACGGTCGCGCCATCGAGGTCATCGGCCGGTACCACCCGAAGGAAGAGCCGAGCGTCATCGAAATCGACTCGGAGCGTGCACAGTACTGGTTGGGCGTCGGCGCCCAGCCCACCGAGCCCGTGCTGCAGCTGCTGAAGATCACCGGCGACTGGCAGAAGTTCAAGGGCCTGCCGGGTGCGGAAGGCACGCTGAAGGTCAAGGAACCCAAGCCGTCCAAGCTGGACCTGTTCAACGCCGCCCTCGCCGAGGCCGACGGCGCCCCGGCCACCGCGGCCACCACGCCGAAGAAGAAGAAGGCGCCGGCCAAGAAGGACGAGGCCGCCGAGTCGGCCGAGACCACCGGGGCCGAGGCGCCCGCCGCCGAGGCTCCTGCTGAGTCCGAGAGCTGAGCGCGGACGTGAGCTCTGTCGTCGTCGACGCCGTCGAGCATCTGGTCCGCGGAATCGTCGACAACCCCGATGACGTCCGTGTCGACATGGTGACCAATCGCCGTGGCCGCACCGTCGAGGTCCACGTCCACCCCGATGACCTCGGCAAGGTCATCGGCCGGGGCGGTCGCACCGCGACTGCGCTGCGCACCCTGGTGGCGGGCATCGGCGGTCGAGGGATCCGCGTCGACGTGGTGGACACCGACCAGTAGCGTCGCACCTGATGGACCTGGTTGTCGGGCGCGTCGTCAAAGCGCACGGCGTCACGGGTGAACTCTCGGTCGAGGTTCGCACCGACGACCCCCAAGCCCGTTTTGTTCCCGGCGCCGTATTGCGTGGCCGTCCGTCGCGGGGTGGCGCCGAGCGTGACTACGTCATCGAGACCGTGCGTCCCCACGGGGATCGGATGCTCGTCCGCCTGCAGGGTGTCGGCGACCGCGATGGCGCCGACGCGTTGCGGGGCACGATCTTCCTGGTCGACTCGGCCGATCTGCCGCCGATCGAGGACCCCGACGAGTTCTACGACCATCAACTCGAGGGCATGGTCGTCACCACCACCGACGGCCGGCCTGTGGGTACCGTCGCCGAGGTGCTGCACACCGCCGCGGGCGAACTGCTGGCCGTGCGTGATCCCGACGGCGCCGAGGTGCTGGTGCCGTTCGTGTCGGCGATCGTGGTGTCGGTGTCGTTGGCGGACAACGCGATCGAGATCGACCCTCCCGAGGGTCTGCTCGACCTCTGAGGATGCAGAGCCCGTGAAGATTGATGTCGTCACCATCTTCCCCGCGTTCCTGGACGCGCTGCGGCAGGCGTTGCCCGGCAAAGCGATCGAGGCGGGCATCGTGGGATTGGCGGTGCACGACCTGCGGGACTGGACGCACGACGTGCACCGCTCGGTCGACGACTCGCCGTACGGCGGCGGCCCCGGAATGGTGATGAAAGCGCCGGTCTGGGGTGCGGCGCTCGACGAGATCTGCACGCCGGAAAGCCTTTTGGTGGTGCCGTCGCCGGCAGGACGGCTGTTCACACAGGCCACCGCGCAGCGGTGGGCGGGGGAGCGCCACCTGGTGTTCGCATGCGGGCGGTATGAGGGCATCGATCAGCGGGTGATGGACGACGCCGCCCGGCGGATGCGGGTCGAAGAGGTCTCGATCGGCGACTACGTGCTGCCCGGCGGTGAGTCCGCCGCGGTGGTGATGATCGAGGCCGTCGTGCGTCTGCTGCCCGACGTCCTGGGCAATCCTGCTTCCTACCAGGACGATTCGCACTCCGAACTGGTCGGCGGTCTGCTGGAGGGGCCCAGCTACACGCGGCCCGCGAGCTGGCGCGGACTCGATGTTCCCGAGGTGCTGCTCTCCGGTAACCACGCCCGGATCGCCGCCTGGCGACGCGAGCAGGGGCTGCGGCGCACGCAGGAGCGGCGCCCGGACCTGCTGGAGCGCAACGACGGCCAGGACCGGCCCGACTAGATCCGGCCGCCGGGGAACATCGTCTTGACGGCGTCGGTGATGGTCTGACGCGCGACATCGTCACTGGCCGGCTGCATCGAACCGATGACCACGATGTAGCGGCGATCGGTGCCGACCACACCGGTCGACAGGTGCATCCAGTCGGCGCCGACGCAGCACATCCAGCCCTGCTTGACTGCGACGCGTTCGGCGAACAAGCCCTCCGGGATGCCGAACCGCTGCGGGTAGACCCCGCCGGGCACCATCCCGTCCGGCGCCGTGGGAGTGGACGCCGCGAGGTTCGACAGGATGATCTTCACCTGCTCGGGCGGCAGGCCGCCGGCCCCGGACAGCAGCATGTCGTAGTAGCGGACGAGGTCGGTCGCGGTGCTGGTGGTGTTGAACCAGCGGCCGTTACCGGGCCGGCGGGTGGCGGACAACCCGTAGCGCTTGACCACCCGGTCGATGATCGCGCTTCTGCCGCTGCGGTTCCAGAAAACCTCCGCGGCGCTGTCATCGGAGGCCCGGAGCATGAGGTCCAGCGACGCGCGGTCCTTGGAGGACAGCTCGGTATCCCCGTTGGCGACCTGAAGCAGCAGGTCGTCGGCGATGAACAGCTTCACCACCGAGGCGATCGCGATCGTCATGTCGTTGCCGTTGGTCACCAGCTGGCCGGTGTTGCGGTCCAGCACCGCCGTGGTGATCTCTGCGCCGGCATCCGCGGCATCCGCGGCCTGCGCGGTCGCCCGGGCCGCGCGGTCGGGCAGACCGGAGAAGGCGGCCGGAGGTTCGTCGGGAGGAGCCTCAGGCAGCGGGGCCATGGTGCCCAGCGGCGCCACCACCGTGAGGTGCGGACCGTTCGGGGGCGGTGAGGACGTGTTGCCCGTGGCCGTGCACCCTGCGGCGGTGGCCGCGGCGACGGTCAGCGCCGCGGTGGTCGTGAACAGCCGTGACGGCCGTCGCATCGTGCTTCCTCCGTAATGTGTGGGCCGACGCTGTCCCCGAATCCGGACAGCGTGCCGTTGCCGCCCGGTACAGCCAGGGTAGCGGGTACAGACCGGCCGCGGGTGGCGCAAACACGTCGCCGACGTGGCGGTGGCCACCGGATTTCGGGGATAAGCCCCGCGTCTGGCACAATTGGGCAGTTGTCTGTGCACGGCGGGTACGTCCACGCCGCACGACCTGCCCAAGACGTCCGAAACCCCATCGGTCCCGTGTGCGTCACCACGACGCCGGTACGGAGCCGCGAACAGCAAGGAAGTGTCACCGATGAACACGCTGGATTTCGTCGACCAGGCGTCGTTGCGTGACGATGTCCCGGACTTTGGCCCCGGTGACACCGTCAACGTCCACGTGAAGGTCATCGAGGGCTCCAAGGAACGCATCCAGGTCTTCAAGGGTGTCGTCCTCCGCCGTCAGGGTGGCGGGGTTCGCGAAACGTTCACGGTCCGCAAGGAGAGCTACGGCGTCGGCGTCGAGCGCACCTTCCCCGTGCACTCGCCCAACATCGATCACATCGACGTGCTCACCCGCGGTGATGTCCGCCGGGCCAAGCTGTACTACCTGCGCGAGCTGCGTGGCAAGAAGGCCAAGATCAAGGAAAAGCGCTGAGCCTGCTCACCGCGCAGGCGGTGACGCCGCGGTGGCTACGCTGATCCCGTGACATCCGCTTCCGACCCCTCCGGGCCCGCGGGATCCTCGGGTCCCGACGATTCGTCCGCCGAGCGCACACTCGAAAAGCCCGATCCCGTCTCGACCGAGAGCGACGAGTTGCCGGGCAAGAAGAAGCGCGGTGCGGTCCGTGAGGCTGCGATCCTCATCAGCATCGCGCTGGTGCTGTACTACGTGATGCTGACGTTCATCGCGCGGCCCTATCTGATTCCGTCGGAGTCGATGGAGCCGACCCTGCACGGCTGCAACGGGTGTGTGGGTGACCGGATCATGGTCGACAAGCTGACCTACCGGTTCTCCTCGCCCGAGCCCGGCGACGTCGTCGTCTTCAAGGGTCCGCCCAACTGGAGCATCGGCTACAAATCGATCCGCTCCGACAACACCGCGGTTCGATGGGTGCAGAACGCGCTGTCGGTCGTCGGTTTCGTGCCTCCCGACCAGAACGATCTGGTGAAGCGGATCATCGCCGTGGGCGGACAGACCGTGCAGTGCCGGGTCGACACCGGTCTGACGGTCGACGGCAAGCGGCTGAACGAGCCGTACCTCGACCCCGAGACGATGATGGCCGACCCCGCGGTGTACCCGTGCCTGGGCAACGAGTTCGGGCCGGTGACCGTGCCCGAGGGCCGGCTGTGGGTGATGGGCGACAACCGCACCCATTCGGCCGACTCGCGGACGCATTGCGCGAACGTGCCCGCCGACGCACAGCGCGGCCTGCTCTGCACCGGTGACCCGACGGCCGGGACGATCCCGGAGGAGAATGTCATCGGAAAGGCCCGGTTCATCGCCTGGCCGCCCGGGCGGTGGGGCGCTGTGAGCTCGGTGAACCCGCAGACTTAACGGGGGACACGTGCCTGTCTGGCCGCCACGGACCGTCATCCGCAAAGCGTCGGGACTGCGGACCCTGGAGTCGGCGCTCTACCGGGCCGGCCTGGGCCCGGTCGCCGGCGTCGACGAAGTCGGCCGCGGCGCCTGCGCCGGCCCGCTGGTCGTGGCCGCATGTGTGCTCGGACCCAATCGGCTGGAGAGCCTGGCTGCCCTCGACGACTCGAAGAAACTCAACGAAGCCGAGCGTGAACGACTGTTCCCGCTGATCCGCCGCTACGCGCTGGCCTACCACGTGGTGTTCATCCCGTCGGAGGAAGTGGACCGGCGCGGGGTGCACGTGGCCAACATCGAGGGGATGAGGCGCGCGGTCGCCGGGTTGTCGGTGCGGCCGGGGTACGTGCTCTCGGACGGATTCCGGGTGCCAGGTCTGCCGATGCCGTCGTTGCCGGTGGTGGGCGGCGATGCGGCCGCGGCCTGCATCGCCGCAGCCAGTGTGCTGGCCAAGGTGAGCCGCGACCGGTTGATGGTGGCGATGGAAGACGAGCATCCGGGCTACGGTTTCGCCGAGCACAAGGGATACAGCACGCGCGCCCACAGTGCGGCGCTGAACCGGCTCGGTCCGTCCCGTCAGCACCGGTACTCGTTCATCAATGTGCGGCGTTTGGTGATCGACGGGGAACCCCGGGAGCATGCAGAACTGGTGTGCGGGACAATGCTGGTGGACATGCCGATGGACGGCGATCAACCCGAAGGACAGCTGAGCCGATGAGTGCCGAAGATCTCGAGAAGTACGAAACCGAGATGGAGCTCTCGCTCTACCGCGAGTACAAGGACATCGTCGGGCAGTTCAGCTATGTCGTGGAGACCGAGCGGCGGTTCTATCTGGCCAACAGCGTCGAGATGATCCCGCGCAACGCCGACGGCGAGGTGTACTTCGAGCTGCGGTTGGGCGACGCGTGGGTCTGGGACATGTACCGGCCGGCGCGGTTCGTCAAGCAGGTCCGGGTGATCACGTTCAAGGACGTCAACATCGAAGAGGTCGAGAAGCCCGAACTGCGGCTGCCCGAGTAGCTTGCCCGGTAGCCACGGCTGACACACTGGAGGGCGTGCGTTCCACACCGCAATGCTGGCTGACCGACATGGACGGCGTGCTCGTCCGCGAAGAACACGCGCTTCCGGGTGCTGCAGAATTCCTGCAGCGTCTCATCGACCGGGAGCGGCCGTTCCTGGTGCTCACCAACAATTCGATCTTCACCCCCCGGGATCTGGCCGCCCGGCTGGTCCGCTCCGGGCTGGCCGTCCCGGAGGGCTCGATCTGGACCTCCGCGCTGGCGACCGCGGCGTTCCTGGCCGACCAGCTGCCCGGCGGCTCCGCCTACGTGATCGGGGAAGCGGGGTTGACCACGGCACTACACGAGGCCGGTTACACATTGACCGACATCTCGCCGGACTTCGTGGTGCTCGGCGAGACCCGCACCTACTCGTTCGAAGCGATCACCAAGGCCGTGCGCCTCATCCTGGGTGGCGCGCGGTTCATCGCGACCAACCCAGACGTCACCGGACCGTCGGCCGAGGGGCCGTTGCCGGCCACCGGATCGGTCGCGGCCATGATCACCAAGGCCACCGGGCGGGAACCGTATTTCGTGGGCAAGCCGAACCCGATGATGTTCCGCAGCGCGCTGAACCGCATTGCGGCGCATTCTGAATCCACCGTGATGGTCGGGGACCGGATGGACACCGACGTGGTGGCGGGTATCGAGGCCGGGCTGGAGACCATCCTGGTGCTGACCGGGTCGACGACCATCGAGGACGTCGAGCGCTACCCGTTCCGCCCCAGCCGGGTGCTGCCGTCGATCGCCGAGGCGATCGAGTTGGTGTGATCCGGCGCTTGCTAGCTTGAGCGGATGACCGAATCAGCGCCCGACCCGGCGCGGCCGCTGGCCGGAGTACGGGTCGTCGAGATCTCGAGCTTCGTGGCAGTCCCGTTGGCGGGGATGACCCTGGCTCAGCTCGGCGCCGAGGTGCTGCGCGTCGATCCGGTCGGCGGGGCTGCGGACTACCGCCGCTGGCCGCTCACCGAATCCGGCGACAGCATCTACTGGGCCGGCCTGAACAAGGGCAAGCGGTCGCTGGCCGTGGACATGCGCTCCGAGGACGGGCAGGAACTGGTCACCCGCCTGGTCGCCGATGCCGGCGTGTTCATCACCAATGTCGCTGGGCGGCAATGGCATTCCTACGAGACCCTGGCCAGGGTGCGCCCCGACCTGATCCATGTCGAGGTGTCCGGGCGCCACGACGGCGGCACCGGAGTCGACTACACGGTGAACGCCGCCATCGGGTTCCCGTTGGTGACCGGTCCCGCGGAGCTGAGCACCCCGGTCAATCACGTGCTTCCGGCGTGGGACGTGAGCTGCGGTCTCTACGCGGCACTCTCGGTGCTCACTGCGTTGCGCCACCGCGACGCCACCGGGCGCGGCCAGCAGGTCAGCATCCCGCTGGAGAACGTCGCGCTGGCGACCGCGGGCAACCTCAGCCTGCTCACCGAGGCGATGATCAACGGCACCTCGCGCCAACGCATCGGCAACGCCGTCTACGGCACCTACGGGCAGAACTTCACCAGCAGCGACGGAGTCTCCTACATGGTCGTCGCGCTGACCGGCCGGCACTTCCGTGACCTGACCTCCCTGACCGGGACCACCGAAGCCGTTGCCGCGCTCGCAGATTCGCTGGGGGCCGACTTCTCCGACGAGGGTGAGCGGTACCGGCACCGGGAACCGTTGAGCGCGTTGTTCGCCGAGTGGTTCAGCGCCCGCACCGGCGCCGAGATCGCGACCGCGCTGTCGACGACTTCGGTGCTGTGGGAGCGCTACCAGACCTTCGGTGAGACCGCCGCCGATCCCCGGGTGACCCACAACCCGCTGTTCACCGAGCTCGATCAGCCGCGGGTGGGCCGTTACCTGGCGGCCGGTCTCCCGGTGTCGATCGACGGCGCCTATCCGCGCGCTGTGCCCGCCCCGGCACTCGGCGACGACACCGCCGCGGTACTGGGGGACTGGTTGGCCATGGACCGCGGCCAGATCGACGACCTGTACGGGTCGGGCACCGTCGCGTGAGCGTGCTGCGCGAGTTGCTCGACGTCACCGCGAGCGGGCCCGACACCTGGCGGGGTCGTGCCGGCGGTCCGGCGGGAAAACGCGCCTACGGGGGACAGCTGGTGGCGCAGAGCCTCGCGGCGGCCGCCCGCACCGTGGACCCCGCGAAGGCGCCGACGGCGATGCACCTGCAGTTCCTGCGCGGCGGCGAGGCCGGTGAACCGGTCGACTACCGGGTGGCGAAGGTTCACGACGGCCGTACCGCTGCATCGCGGCGGATCGACTCCGCGCAGAACGGGCGGCTGCTAACCACGGCCACGGTGTCTTTCGCGGCCGCGCTGCCCGGTCCCGAACACGGCCGCAGGATACGGCCGGACGTGGATCCCGGCACGCTGCCGAAGACCGGGCCGGCCGGGCCGGCGCCGTCGATGCCGCTGGACGAACTCGACCTCCGCTTCGTCGACTCCGGCACCGGCGAGGACTTCGTCCGGCGGCTGTGGTGGCGGACCACTGTCGACCTGCCCGACGAGCCGTTCCTGCACACGCTCGTCGCCGTCTACGTCACCGATGTGTACCTGATCGATCCCGCCCTGCAGGTCCACGGCCATTCGATGCGGGCGCGCACCCACCGCAGCGGCACCACCGATTCGTCGGTGTGGTTCCACCGGGAGCTGCGTGCCGACCAATGGAACCTGCTCGAGTGCCGGTCACCGGCCGCCGCCCGGGGCCGCGGCGTGGTGACTGCCAGCCTCATCGGCGCCGACGGCATCGTCGCGGCGACCCTCGTTCAGGAGGGACTCATCGCAGAGCGGGAGCCCGCGCCGGACCCGGCCGGCTGAGTCTGCGCTCATGCCACCGCTGCCGGGCCAGGGTGACCGCCGCGGACACCGTGACACCCACGACGACCGAGGCGACGACGCCGACCAGTTCGTGGCTGCCGAACAGCGGATAGATCTGGTAGTGCGTCAGATAGGTGTACAGCGACGCTTCGGCGATGACACCGGCCACCACGGCGACACCCGACGGGCAGCGGACCGCGGGCAGCCAGATCAACAGCGCCAGACCGGTGAACACCAGGAACTGGCGGAGTGGGTCGTCGAAGTAGCCGATCATGCCGGCCAACAGCACCGCGGTGACGGCGGCGCGCTGCCACGCGGTGGAGGCCTTCGCGGCGGCCCATCCCGCCGCGAAGAACCAGAACGCCAACATCGTGAACCAGGCGTCTCTGGTGTCGCCGTCGAGAACGCCGTAACGCAGCAGCATTCCCAATGCCAGGAACGCCATCGCGACGGCGAATGGATGGCGGCGTTCCAGGCGGTCGGCGGCCGGTATCCAGAACAGCGCGGCCAGCGCGATCAGCGTCCACACCAGCACTTCGACGAACCACAGCCGCCCGGCGGTCATGCTGTCGTGCGGCCCGAGGAATTTGTTGGCCAGCAACAGGTTCGACGCGTGATAGTCATCGGTGACGGCGAGCGTGAACGCCACCCACAGCATCGCCGGGACCGCGACCCACGCGATCGTGGCGCGCAGGTGCCTGATGCGGGTGGTGCGTGGTAGCGGCGTCAGGCAGAACCGGCCGAAGTTGTAGCCGGCGACGCCGAGGAGGATGTGCGCGCCGCCCCACAGCTCGAAAAGTTCGGCGTGCGAACCGACGATCAGCAGGATCGCCACGGCGCGCAGCGCCACGCTGGTCTCCAGCGTGCCGGCCCACACCTGCCACCGTGGCCGTCGCGGCGCGGGCAGGTTCTGCAGTTCGCGAAGCGACAGTCGCTGCCAGTCGGCGGGCAGCCGACCGAGGGTGCGCTCCAGCCGTACCGACATGGTGACGTAGCTCAGAGAGTTGCCACCGAGATCGACGAAGCTGGCGTGGTCGTCGATCGTGTCCGGGTCGAGATGCAGTACGTCGGCGAAGAGCCGCCGCAGGTCACCGTCGTGCTGCGCCGGGCGGGGAGCGCGCGCGGTCAGCGCCCGGGCGGCGCGGTAGTCGGGCTTGCCGGTCGGCAAGGTGGGCAGTTCGCGCACGCAGGCGACGTCGACGGCGCCCGCCGGTACCCCGGCCGCGCCGGCCGCAATGCGTCGCACCTCGTCCGCGTCGTGGTCGGCGGTGGCCACCACGGCGAGGCGGTCGCCGTTGTCGGTGCACAGCGCGCGCACCCCGGCGTCGCCCAGCGTGTCCTCGAGCTGCTGGAGGTCGAGGCGCAGACCGTACATCTTCACGAACCGGCTTCTGCGGCCGATCACCTCGTACAACCCGTCGGCGCCCCGGCGGGCGATGTCACCGGTGCGCAGTGCGTCGAGTTCCGGGCCGCGGGCGAGGTCGGCCGGGTGATGGGCGTAGCCCATCATCACGTTGGCGCCCCGGTACACCAGCTCGCCGGCGCCGGGCTCGGGCCACTCGTCGACGGGTTCGAGGGCAAACGACCCACCCGGGATCGGGCGCCCGATCGCGGTGCTGCGCGTTCGGGCGAGATCGGGGGGTAGGTAGGCCATGCGGGCCGTGGCTTCGGTGGCCCCGTACATCACGTACAGCTCCCAACCCTGCCGGTCGGCGAGGGCTGCGTATCTGCGGACCCGCTCGGGGGCCATCCGGCCGCCGGCCTGGGTGACGTAGCGCAGATCCGGCAGGTGAAGGGACTCGAAGCCGATTCGGTCGAGCAGTTCGAAGGTGTATGGGACGCCGGCGAAGGTGGTGCCGCGTCGGCCGTGGAACAACTCCCAGAAACAGTCGTCGGTCACCGACTTCTCGGTCAGGATCAGCGCCGCGCCGATGAGCAGATGGCTGTGGATGACCGACAGGCCGTAGCAGTACGACATCGGCAAGGTGGTTGCGGCGCGGTCGGTTTGGCGGATCTGCAGATATTGGGCGATCGACCTGGCATTGGCGAGCAGGTTGGTGCGCGACAGCCGGACCAGCTTGGGAGAGCCGGTGCTGCCCGACGTGGACATCACCAGCGCGAGGTCGTCGTGCAGTGTATGGGCCGCCTCGGAGTGGACGTGAACGCCTGCGGTGTTCATGACCACGTCGGGCTGATAGGTGGCGATCATGTCGCTGTGGTCGCGCCCGGCGGGGACGGGCAGTACGACGTGTCCGCCCGCCAGCGCACCGAGGTAGCGGACCAGCGCGGTGACGTCGTTCCTGGTTTCCAGCAGGATCAGCCGACGACGCGGTCCCAGCGTCTGCGCGCAGTCGTCGACCCGTTGTGCGAGCTCGCGGTAGCTGAGCTGCTGGTCGACGGTGAACAGCGCGGGACGGTCACCGTGACCGCGCAGATGGTCGACCAGCCTGTCCACCCGAGTGAAGATACCCTCACCTCACCTCGGGGCCCCAGCCATCACATCCGGCTGTACCGGCTCCTGATGAAGCTGTATACACCGAACGCGGCGATACCCAGCGCCGCGGCGATCAGCAGTACTTTGCCGAACGGCGCCTGACCCAGCGTCTTGACCGCGGCGTCCAGGCCGGTGGCTTTGGACGGATCGGCCTGCAGGGTCGCGATCACGACGAGCAGACCGGCACCGGCCAGGACCAGACCCTTGGCCACGTATCCGGTGATGCCGATCGCGGTGACCGCCGTGCCACCCGAGACGCGCAGGTCGTCCAGGAATTTCTCTGATACGCCCTTGTACACGTGGTAGGCGCCGACCGCGGCGACGCCGACGCCGACGGCGATCAGCACGGCCTTGCCCCACCCGGACTGCATCAGCTGCGCGGACATACCGGCGTTCTGCTGGGTGCTGGACTGGCCGGAGCCCATCGCGTAGCGGGCGGCCGAGAACGCGATCGCGAAGTTCACCGCGGCCAGCGCCAGAGCCTTGCCCCGTTTCCATGCCGGGTTGTCGCCCCGGCGCCCGGAACTCTCACCCGGTTTGGCGCCGATCACGGCCTCCGCGACGCGCCACAACCCCAGAGCCACCAGTCCCGCCGCCGCCGCCCACAGGATGACGGTGCCGCCGGTCTGGTGGGCCAGCGTGGCTAGCGCACCGGACTGGTCGGCGTTGCCCTGAGGAGACCCGCCGCCGACGAACGCCAGCCGGGCGATGATGAAGCCGACCAGCAGGTGCAACACACCGCTGGCGGCGAAACCCGCCCGGGCTAGATACTCGAACGCTCCGCTGTCGGTGGCGCGGTCGGCGGCGCCGTGGGCGGAGCGGTGCAGCGACGCTGCAGAAGGTCGGGTGCCCATCGGAGGTCCTCCTGGTCGACTGATGGTCCCGGGATCCCCCGATTTGACGCCGGTGAAACGACGTTCCCGAAGACGGGCGTCCGGCGTCAGCGGAGCGTAGCGATCGTCCGCAGAGCCCGCCGAGAGTCAGCGGGTGTCGTCGACTTCCAGGTCGACATCCAATGAGTCGGTGCGCACCGGGCGGTCGGCCAGTTCTTCCCGGTGGCCGAACAGGAACGGGTAGGCCAGCCCGGCGATCGCGGCGCCGATCAGAGGAGCCAGCCAGAACACCCACAACTGCGCGGGTGCGCCGTCGCCGTTGAAGAAGGCGACGCCGGTCGAGCGCGCCGGGTTGACCGAGGTGTTCGAAATCGGGATGGAAATGAGGTGGATGAGTGTGAGCGTCAGGCCGATCGCCAGTCCGGCGAATCCCTTGGGCGCGCGATCATCGGTGGCGCCGAGGATCACCAGCAGGAACATGAAGGTCAGAACGACCTCGGCGAGGAGCACCGCCCACAGTGTGTAGCCGCCGGGGGAGTGGGCGCCGTATCCGTTGGCGGCCATGTTGCCGGTCGCCGTCCAGCCGGCTCGGCCGCGCGCGACCACGAAGATCACCAGGCCGGCGAGCAGACCCCCGAGAACCTGCGCGATCCAGTAGGACGGCAGTGCCTTCCATTCCACCCGTCGCGCCAGGGCTGCGCCCAGCGTCACCGCGGGGTTGAAATGCCCGCCGGAGATCGTGCCGAACGCGTACACACCGGTGAGCACGGTGAGGCCGAATGCCAGCGCCACTCCTGCGAACCCGATACCCAACGGGAAGCCGTCGTCGCTCTGGAACTTCGCGGCGAACACCGCGCTGCCGCATCCACCGAGAACCAGCCAGAACGTTCCGATGAACTCGGCTGCAAGACGATGAAAAAGTGTGGGATCGCGCATGGTGCCACCGCATCTTCCCCAGAGACGACCTCGGTGTCACCAGCGTGACACTCGCGTGGTGGCGGCGAGCCGGATATGCCAGATCTGTCCTCTCACAGAAACTGTGGGTTCCCACAACTGTCGCATTCTGGGGATCGATTCGGGTCTGGGGATGGGTCGGCGGTTCTGTCGGCGCCATCGACAACGGTGGCTGTATGACCGGAACAGAAAGCCGCGCCGAGATCGGGGCGCTGGGGGAACAGCTCGCGGTGGAGTACCTGCAGGCTTTGGGGTTGCGGGTGCTGGCGCGTAATTGGCGCTGCCGCTACGGGGAATTGGACGTCATCGCCGCGGACGGCCGTGTGGTGGTGTTCGTCGAGGTGAAGACCCGCACCACTGAGCACTTCGGCGGGGTCGCGCAGGCGGTGTCCCCGGCCAAGGTGCGCCGGTTGCGGAGACTGGCCGGGCTGTGGCTGGCCACCCAGAGCGAGCGCTGGGCTGCGGTGCGGGTCGACGTGATCACCGTGCGGGTCGGGCGCCGGCGCACCCCGGAGCTCACCCATGTGAAGGCGGTGGGGTGATGGGGACGCTGGGCCGGGCGTTCTCGGTGGCGGTGCGCGGGGTCGAGGGCGAGATCGTGGAGATCGAGGCTGACATCTCCTCGGGCCTGCCCGGGGTGTATCTGGTCGGTCTGGCCGACGCCGCGCTGCGGGAGTCGCGTGACCGGGTCCGCGCGGCGATCAGCAACTGCGGCTTCGAGTGGCCGATGGCGCGGCTGACGCTGGGGTTGTCACCGGCGACGTTGCCGAAGATGGGTTCGGTCTACGACATCGCGCTGGCTGCGGCGGTGTTGTCGGCCGACCAGAAGAAGTCCTGGCCGCGGCTGGAGAAGACGGTGCTGCTCGGCGAGCTGGCATTGGACGGGCGGGTGCGCCCGATCAACGGCGTGCTGCCCGCGGTGCTGGCCGCCCAGCGACAGGGCTGGCCGGCGGCGGTGGTGCCGATGGCCAATGTGGCCGAGGCGAGCCTCGTCGACGGAATCGAGGTGTGGGGCGTGGGCACCCTGCGGCAGCTGCACGCGTGGCTGGCCGGCACAGCGGATCTGGAGCGGCCGGTCGAGCAGATACCGCAGATGGCCGAGCAGGTGCCCGACCTCGCCGATGTGATCGGGCAGACCCAGGCGCGCTATGCGGTCGAGGTGGCCGCAGCGGGCGCTCACAACCTGTTGATGACCGGCCCGCCCGGGGTCGGGAAAACCATGCTGGCGCAGCGGCTTCCGGGACTGTTGCCGCCGCTGTCGGATGCCGAGTCACTCGAGGTCACCGCGATCCACTCGGTGGCGGGTCTGCTGGCCGGTGACGCGCCGTTGATCACCCGGCCGCCCTTTGTGGCCCCACACCACACCACCAGTGTCGCCGCGCTCGTCGGCGGCGGCTCGGGGATGGCGCGCCCCGGCGCGGTCAGCCGGGCCCACCGCGGAGTGCTGTTCCTCGACGAGTTCGCCGAGATCAACTCGGCGGTGCTGGAGGCGCTGCGAACCCCGTTGGAGGACGGCGAGATCCGGCTGGCCCGGCGCGACGGCGTGGCGTGCTACCGATGCCGCTTCCAGTTGGTCCTGGCCGCGAACATCTGCCCGTGCGCGCCGCCGGATCCCCGCGACTGCATCTGCGGGGTGGCCGAGAAGCGACGCTACCGCAGCAAGCTGTCCGGGCCGTTGGTCGACCGGGTGGATCTGCGGGTGGAGATGCACGCGTCGCGGGAGGGGACGTTCACCGATCAGGAAGCGGAGACGACTTCGGTTGTCCGGCAGCGTGTCTGGGCGGCACGGGCTGCGGCCGAGGACCGTTGGCGGCCACACGGGATCACTACGAATGCCGAGGTCAGCGGAGCTCTGCTGCGGCGCCGGTTCCGGCTGAGCCCGCAGGCGATGAAGCCGCTGCGCGCGGCGGTGGACCGCGGAACCATGAGTATCCGCGGCATGGACCGGGCGATGCGCGTCGCGTGGACATTGTGCGATCTGGCAGGTCGCACCACACCGAACCTCGACGACGTCGCCACTGCGATGAGTTTCCGTCAGGGACGGGGGTTCTGATGGACGAGACCACACGCCGGGCGTGGGCCTATCTGTCGAGGGTGGCCGAACCGCCCAATCAGGCGCTGGCCGAGCTGGTGTCCGAGGAGGGGGCGGTCGCGGCCGCCGAGCGCGTCCGCCGCCGCGCCGTCGGGGGCGACCTGCTGGGGGCCACCGAAGCCAGACACGCCGTCGATTGCGCGGCAACAGATCTGGAGACTCTGGACCGGATGGGCGGGCGGCTGCTGACCGCCGGCGACTAGGAGTGGCCGACCCTGGCATTCCGTTCGTTCGCCGGCGTCGACCGCACCGAGCGGCCGCAGGGTCTGGCGCCGCTCGCGCTGTGGGTGCTGGGCCCTGCACATTTGGCGGACCTCACTGAACGGAGCGTCGCGGTCGTCGGGACACGCGCGGCGACGGCCTACGGCGAGTACGTCGCCGCGGACTTCGCCGCAGGATTGGTCGAGCGTGACGTCGCGGTGGTATCCGGCGGTGCCTACGGCATCGACGGCGCGGCGCACCGCGCGGCGCTCGGGTCGGACGGCCAGACCGTGGCGGTGCTGGCGTGCGGTGTGGATGTGCCGTATCCGGCCGGGCATTCGGCGCTGTTGCATCGCATCGCGCGTAACGGCCTCGTGGTCAGCGAGTATCCGCCGGGTGTGCGCCCTGCGCGGCACCGGTTCCTGACGCGTAACCGGCTGGTGGCCGCGCTGACGGGTGCGACGGTGGTGGTCGAGGCGGGGCTGCGCAGCGGGGCGGCCAACACCGCGGCCTGGGCCAGGTCGCTGGGCCGGCGGGTGTGTGTGGTTCCGGGGCCGGTGACCTCGACCGCGTCGGCGGGCTGTCACGAGTTGCTGCGGCGGGAACACACCGTGCTGGTGACGCGCGCGCCGGAGATCGTCGAGGTGATGGGACACATCGGCGAGTTCGCCCCCGATCTGGAGCATCCGGTCACGCCGTTGGACCACTTGAGCGAGGTGCAGCGCCAGGTTTACGAGGCGTTGCCGCGGCGCGGCGTGCGCACCGTCGACGAGATCGCCGTCAGTGCCGGGGTGGCGCCCGAGCAGGTGCTGGGGCCGCTGGCGCTCATGGAGATCGACGGCCTCGTCGAGTGTGAGGACGGCCAGTGGCGATTGACCTGAGGCGGCCTCGGGAAATGAAATCATCGGCCGCCGGCGTGGAGCCAGGGGTGAGCGCATCGGCCGCCGATGTCCAGGTGATGCCGGCGACGCGCGCTATAAGAAAGATCATGTCCGATGTTGTGCCGCAACGGATCCCGTTTCAGGGTGTGCGAATCCGGTACGACAGCGGCAAGACGTTCGACGACCTGGTGCGGGCGCTGAAGACCGACGTCGGCGAGGAACCCGTGAGAATCGAGGGCATCGCCGCGGCATCGACCGACTGGGCCGACTACCGTGCACGCGTCGCACCGCACGCCGGGCCGCACGGGTTCATGCTGTTCGCGACGCTGGACCACGGCGGCTGGATCACCACGAACTGCTCATCACCGACGAGCCCGCGGGCCGCAGCAGCCTCATCTACGTGCAACCGTCGTCGCTGATGGTGGTCACACCGAATCCGGAGCTGTCGGCCGCGTCCCGCGAACTCGACGCGAAACTGGCGGCGCTGGCATCGGCGGTCACGTAGCGGGTAAGTGCCCGGCCGGGGAGGCCGCTGCGCGGCGGCTTCCGCTCGTATAGTCGTCAAGGACAGCTGAGTAGCAAAGGAAGTGAAGTGGCAGGACGTCCCGTGCACACCTTCGAGGTGGTACGCACCGAGCAACTGGGCCCTCATATCGTGCGAGTTGTACTCGGCGGCAACGGCTTCGATACGTTCACGCCGAGCCAGTACACGGACTCCTACGTCAAATTGGTGTTCGTCGCCGACGACGTCGACGCCTCGCAACTCGCGCAGCCTCTGACGCAGGACAGTTTCAACGCGCTGCCGCCCGAACGGCGGCCCACCGTGCGGACCTACACCGTTCGCCGCGCCGACACCGAACGGCGGGAGCTCACCATCGACTTCGTCGTGCACGGCGAACACGGCGTCGCCGGTCCGTGGGCGGCATCAGCCGCGCCGGGGCAGCGCTTGTTCGTGATGGGACCTAGCGGCGCCTACGCCCCTGATCCTGCCGCCGACTGGCATTTGTTCGCCGGCGACGAGTCGGCGATACCGGCGATCAGCGTCGCGCTGGAAGCCTTGCCCGACGATGCGATCGGCAAGGTGTTCATCGAGGTCGCCGGTCCGGAAGACGAGATCGAATTGAACGCGCCCCCCGGCGTCGACGTGTCATGGATCTATCGCGGCGGCCGCGCGGATCTGGTCTTCGACGACGTGGCGGGCGACCACGCCCCGTTGATCGCAGCAGTCAAGGAGACGCCGTGGTTGCCGGGGCAGGTGCAGGTCTTCATCCACGGTGAGGCTCAGGCGGTGATGCACAACCTGCGGCCCTATATCCGCAAGGAACGCGGGGTCGAGCCCAAGTGGGCGTCCTCGATCTCGGGGTACTGGCGGCGCGGCCGCACCGAGGAGACGTTCCGGCAGTGGAAGCGCGAGCTCGCCGAGGCCGAGTCGACGTAGGGCGCGCCGAACCAACGCTGGCACAGCCCGATGACCGTCGGGCTGGCACGTCGATGGCACGCTTAGCCCCATGACCTTCGGCAACTACCAGCTCGAGATCTATCTGCAGGGCCTGTCCGGCATTCTGCCCAATTTCCCGATGGACTACGCCGGATGGGAGGCCAAAGCCGAGTCGGCGATGCCGCCATCTGTCTGGTCCTACGTCGTCGGCGGGGCCGGGGACGAACAGACCCAGCGCGCCAACCGCACCGCGTTCGACCGCTGGGGACTGATCCCGCGGATGCTCGTCGGTGCCACCGAACGTGACCTCACCGTCGACCTGTTCGGGATGCGGCTGCCGTCGCCGCTGTTCATGGCGCCGATCGGCGTCATCGGCATCTGCTCGCAGACGGGCCACGGCGATCTGGCGACCGCCCGTGCCGCGGCGCGCACGGGGGTCCCGATGACCGTCTCCACGCTCACCGAGGACCCGCTGGAGGATGTCGCCGCAGAGTTCGGCGACACCCCGGGCTTCTTCCAGCTGTACACCCCGACCGACCGGGACCTGGCCGCCAGCCTGGTGCACCGCGCCGAAGCCGCCGGCTACAAGGCGATCATCGTCACCCTCGACACCTGGATCCCGGGCTGGCGACCGCGCGACCTTGCGATGTCGAACTTCCCGCAGCTGCGCGGGCGCTGCCTGGCCAACTACACCAGCGACCCCGTCTTCCGGGCCTCCCTGGCCCAGCCGCCGGAGGAGAACATGCAGGCCGCCGTCCTCAAATGGGTTGGGCTGTTCGGCAATCCGCTCACGTGGGACGACCTGCCCTGGCTGCGCTCACTCACCGACCTGCCGCTGGTGCTCAAGGGCTTGTGTCATCCCGACGACGTGCGCCGCGCCAAGGACGCCGGCGTCGACGGGATCTACTGCTCGACCCACGGCGGACGTCAGGCCAACGGGGGACTGCCGGCACTGGACTGCCTGCCCGGGGTGGTGGCGGCCGCCGACGGCCTGCCGGTCCTGTTCGACTCGGGGATCCGCAGCGGTGCCGACATCGTCAAGGCACTCGCCCTCGGCGCCACCGCCGTCGGGGTCGGCAGGCCCTATGCCTACGGTCTGGCAGGTGGCGGTGAGGACGGGCTCGTGCATGTGCTGCGGTCGCTGCTGGCCGAGACCGATCTGATCATGGCCGTCGACGGCTATCGCAGCCTGGCGGATCTCACTCCGGACACGGTGCGGCGCGTCCTCTGAAACCCCGGACGGGGTTCTGCCACGGTAGGGGCGTGCAGACCGGCGGTCAGGAGCGCAGCGACCCGGCCATCGAGGCCTACCTCGACGAGTTCGACGAATACCTCGCGCTGGAACGCGGGCGCTCCGACCACACCCGCCGCGCCTACCTCGGCGATCTGCGCTCGCTGTTCGACTTCGTGGACGAACGCCGCCCCGGGGCGGGACCAGGGGCGATCACCCTGCCGGTCCTGCGATCCTGGTTGGCGGCGCAGGCGAGCGCGGGCGCGGCCCGCTCGACGCTGGCCCGCCGCACCTCTGCGGTCAAGACGTTCACGGCCTGGGCGGTGCGGCGCGGACTGCTGACCGAGGATCCGGCGGTCCGGCTGCAGGTGCCCAAGGCGCACCGCACGCTGCCCGCGGTGCTGCGCCAGGATCAGGCCCGCGACGCGATGGAGGCCGCGACCTCCGGTGCGGAGCAGGGGGATCCGCTCGCGTTGCGCGATCGCCTCATCGTCGAGCTGCTCTACGCCACCGGGATCCGCGTCAGCGAACTCTGCGGGCTGGACATCGACGACGTCGACACGTCGCGGCGGCTGGTGCGGGTACTGGGCAAGGGCAACAAGCAGCGCACCGTGCCGTACGGGGAACCGGCACACGCCGCGCTGACCTCCTGGCTGACCTACGGTCGTCCCGAACTGGTCACCGCCGGCTCCGGGCCCGCACTGCTGCTCGGTGCCCGAGGTGGACGCCTCGACCCCCGCCAGGCCCGGACCGTGGTGCACCAGACGATGGCCGCGGTGGACGGCGCACCCGACATCGGGCCGCACGGGTTGCGGCACAGCGCCGCGACCCATCTGCTCGAGGGCGGTGCCGACCTGCGCGTCGTGCAGGAGATGCTGGGCCACTCGACGCTGGCCACCACCCAGCTCTACACCCACGTCACCGTCGCGCGGCTGCGTGCCGTGCACGATCAGGCCCATCCGCGCGCATAGGTGAGCCCGATCCGTTTGCGCCGCAGCAGTGTTCGCCTGAAATGCTCAGCGCACCGGTTTCAGCCGTATCGGTGTGGTGGCCACCAGCCCCAGCGGATCGACATAGTCGGCGCGCGCCGCCGGCCCCCACATCGCGCCCCAGTGCAGGCAGGTGGCTGCGGCACACCCCGGATGCCCTGCGACGAGCACACCGAGCGCGGAGCCCTGTGCCACCGTCTGGCCCTGCCTCACGGCGGGATCGACGGGTTCGTAGCTGGTGCGCAGCCCGCCCGGGTGGGCGATCGACACCAGCGGCCGGCCCGCGAGCTCACCGGCGAAGACGACCGTGCCCGCCGCCGCCGCATACACCGGCTGCCCGGCGGAAGCGGCCAGATCAACCCCGCGGTGCCCGCGCTGCCAGTTCGGCGACGGAGCGTCGAACGTTCGGACCACCGCCGGACGCGGCTGCAGCGGCCACCCGAGCCGGCCCTCGTCGGCCGCGGCCGACGGCGCACAGAGCAGCCCGACGACCACGGCGACCCCGCCGGCCACCCCGTTGATTCGCATCTTCCCAGTTCAGCGGAGTGTCGCGAGAAAGATGAAGTCGGAGAATTCGAACCTGTGGATCACCGGCCGTAGCGCCGCTGGGTGGTAAAAGCACCTGCTCCGAGCGTGTAAACTCCTACCCGCAGCTCGTTTGCGCGGGCTGACTTCGCGCGTCTGTGGCACGAACCCACCGGTTCGTTACCTCGTATGCCGGGCGGTCCCGCCCCCGGGGTTCTCCTCGAAAGCGGGTCCGGCATCGAAGCAGTCGCCAGGGTTCGGCTCACCCGATGCCGGACGACAACCGACAACCAAAGAGGTATGGCCGATTATGGCTGTTGTAACCATGAAGCAGCTGCTCGACAGCGGCGCACACTTCGGGCACCAGACCCGTCGCTGGAACCCCAAGATGAAGCGGTTCATCTTCACCGACCGCAACGGCATCTACATCATCGACCTGCAGCAGACGCTGACCTACATCGACAAGGCGTACGAGTTCGTCAAGGAGACGGTCGCGCACGGCGGTTCGATCATGTTCGTCGGCACCAAGAAGCAGGCCCAGGAATCCATCGCCGAGGAGGCGACTCGCGTCGGCATGCCGTACGTGAACCAGCGCTGGCTGGGCGGCATGCTCACCAACTTCTCCACCGTGCACAAGCGTCTGCAGCGCCTCAAGGAACTCGAGGCCATGGAGCAGACCGGTGGGTTCGAGGGTCGCACCAAGAAGGAAATCCTGATGCTGACCCGCGAGAAGAACAAGCTCGAGCGCAGCCTCGGCGGTATTCGCGACATGCAGAAGGTGCCCAGCGCCGTGTGGGTCGTGGACACCAACAAGGAGCACATCGCCGTCGGTGAGGCCCGCAAGCTGGGCATCCCGGTCATCGCGATCCTCGACACCAACTGCGACCCGGATCTCGTCGACTACCCGATCCCGGGCAACGACGACGCCATCCGCTCGGCCGCGCTGCTGACCAGGGTGATCGCCTCCGCGGTCGCCGAGGGCCTGCAGGCTCGTGCCGGCGCCGGTTCGGACAAGCAGGCCGCCGGCCAAGAAGGGGTGGCCGCCGAGCCGCTGGCCGAGTGGGAGCAGGAGCTCCTTGCCGGTGCCACCACCGCCGCACCCGAGGCGGCGGCCGGCGAGGCCGCCGCGCCCGAGCAGTCCTCCTAATTCGCGACGCCTTTTAAGGAAAGACACCTATGGCTAACTACACCGCCGCCGACGTCAAGCGCCTCCGGGAGCTGACCGGTGCCGGCATGCTGGATTCGAAGAACGCGCTGGTCGAGGCCGAGGGCGACTTCGACAAGGCCGTCGAGCTGTTGCGCATCAAGGGCGCCAAGGACGTCGGCAAGCGGGCCGAACGCGCCACCGCCGAGGGCCTGGTCGCCGCCAAGGACGGCGCGCTGATCGAGCTGAACTCCGAGACGGACTTCGTCGCGAAGAACAGCGAGTTCCAGGCGCTGGCCGACCAGGTCGTCGCCGCGGCCGCCGGGGCCAAGGCGGGCGACGTGGAGGCCCTCAAGGCCGTCAAGCTCGGAGACACCACCGTCGAACAGGCCATCGCGGACCTGTCGGCCAAGATCGGTGAGAAGCTGGAGCTTCGCCGTGCCACCTACTTCGACGGCACGGTCGAGACGTATCTGCACAAGCGCGCCGCCGACCTGCCGCCCGCTGTGGGTGTGCTGGTCGAGTACACCGGTGACGACAAGTCGGCCGCGCACGCGGTCGCACTGCAGATCGCCGCGCTGAAGGCCAAGTACCTCACCCGTGAGGACGTGCCCGAGGACATCGTCGCCAACGAGCGGCGCATCGCCGAGGAGACCGCCCGCAACGAGGGCAAGCCCGAGCAGGCGCTGCCCAAGATCGTCGAAGGTCGCGTCACCGGGTTCTACAAGGACGTCGTGCTGCTCGACCAGCCGTCGGTGTCCGACAACAAGAAGTCGGTCAAGGCCCTGCTCGACGAAGCCGGCGTCACTGTGACGCGCTTCGTCCGTTTCGAGGTCGGTCAGGCCTGACCCGCTGACATCCGCCAAGGCCCCCGAGACCACGTCTCGGGGGCCTTGTGCTTGGTGCCAGGAGTGCGACGCACGGAATGCCGCTCCGGCCCGGGTTGTTTGCTGTACCTGACGCAACCGGCGCAACATCGCCCACGTGCGCCAGTCGGGCTTCCCCAGTCTTTGCCGCCGATCAAGATCATTACACGCAGCAAAACCTACAGCTAACCCGGTTGCCAATTGATGGCCGCGTCAAGGCTCAATTTTTGCCAGAATCTGGCGGTTCAGAGTTAACCTCACTGCATGTTCGCCGGGCAAAACCGCCATGGTCCGCGGTGACCGACACCGTTGAGTCCCGCCGCACGGCAAACAGCGATGTCGGGGAAGATTATGCGGTCGACGAAGAAGTCGACTTCGGACAGTTACGTCTGCGCAAGGCCTGGGAGTCGGTTGTAGGTCCGCTGGTCGACCTGACGACCGGGTCGATTTCGGTGGCCGTCGGAATGACGTGGGCCACCCACGCGGACGTGCAAGGTCCTCCGATCTGGATGCTATGGTTCTTCGCACCGACGATCGTCGCGATGAGCGCGATCCGTGGCCTTTACCAGCGCTCCCTGCAGCGCACCTTTCTGGACGAGCTGCCCACGATCCAGGCGGTCACGGCGCTCGCCGCGATGCTGTTGCTGTCCGGTCTCGTTCTCAACACCACCATCGAGGGATCTCGCAGCGGAGCTGTGGCCCGGATCTGGATGTGCGCGGCCATCCTGGTGCCCCTCGGCAGGCTGCTGCGCTTCTCGATCAGGCGCCGGCTGTTCCGGCGCAACATCCTCACCGCGCCCACCCTGATCGTGGGCAACGGGCGCATCGCCGCCAAGGTCGTCGACCGGCTCGACGTCACCCCGGAGTACGGCTTGAGGCCCGTCGGACTGGTCGACGACGAGGCGCCGTCGATGGGGATCGACAGGGACAAGCCGTCGAGCATCCCGTATCTAGGCAAGCTGGACCGCCTCGATGAGGCGATCACCCTCACCGGCGCCGAATGCATGGTCGTCGCGTTCTCCCGCACCCGCGACGAGGCGCTGTCCGCGGCGGTCCGCATCGCGCACGACCGTGGGGTGGCGGTCTGGATCGTGCCGCGGATCTTCGACACCATCGGCGTGCACGCCCGCATCGACCACATCGGTGGCCTGCCGCTGATCGCCGCGCCACGCACCGATCCGCGAAGCTGGCAGTTCGTGGCCAAGCACGTGTCCGATCGCGTGGTCGCCACACTGGGCCTCGTCGCGATCTCGCCGCTGTTCCTCACCCTGATGCTGCTGGTGCGGTTGAGCTCCCCGGGGCCGATCTTTTTCGGTCAGCCTCGGGTCGGCCGCGACGGCCGGGTGTTCAGATGCCTGAAGTTCCGTTCGATGCGCCCGCCCAGGGAATCCGATGCCGCGTTCACGCTGAACCCGGATTCGGCGCCCGGCGGTGTCGAGGGGGAGGATCGGCGCACCGCGATCGGCAAGATCATGCGGGCCACGTCGCTGGACGAACTGCCTCAGTTGATCAACGTCATCAAGGGCGAGATGAGCCTGGTCGGACCGCGGCCGGAACGACCCGAGTACGTCGACCTGTTCAACATCCAGATCGCGCGCTATGGCGATCGGCACCGGGTCAAGGCCGGTATCACCGGCTGGGCGCAGGTGCATGGCCTCCGCGGGCAGACCTCGATCGCCGACCGCGCCGAATGGGACAACTTCTACATCGAGAACTGGTCGCTGTGGCTGGACTGGAAGGTCCTGGCGATGACCGTGGGAGCGGTGCTGCGCCGCGCGGAGTGACGGCCGCGGCGAACATCCCGTCCCACTCGGTACGCTTTGGTACCGTTCGGCCATGGATCGTGTGCACGCGTTCGGCGACGACGCCCTGGGTGACTCCGATGCCGTCGGCCTGGTCGACGCACTCAAGCGCGGGGCGGTGTCCGCCGGCGAACTCTTCGAGGCCGCCATCGCCCGCACCGAGAAGGTCAACCCCGCTCTGAACGGTCTCGCCTACGAGGCTTACGACCGGGCCAGGGCCCGCGGCCGGGCGCATCGCCCCCACGGCGGGTTCTTCGACGGCGTGCCGTCTTTCGTCAAGGACAACGTGGCCGTCGCCGGAATGCCCACGATGAACGGCACCGACGCCTGGGATCCGGTGCCCGCCCCCGACCACGGTGACTTCGCCGCCGCGTACCTGGCCACCGGTTTGGTACCCCTCGGGCGGACCCGCATGTCGGAGTTCGGATTCAGTGCCGCCGCCGAGCACCCCCGACTGGGGGCGGTGCGCAACCCGTGGCACACCGACCACACCGCCGGCGCCTCGTCCTCCGGATCCGCGGCGTTCGTCGCCGCCGGTGTGGTGCCGATCGCGCACGCCAACGACGGCGGCGGCTCCGTCCGTATCCCGGCCTCGTGCAACGGGCTGGTAGGGCTCAAGCCGTCCCGCGGCCGGCTGCCGTTGGACAAGGAAATGCGTCAGATGCCGTTGCGCATCGTGGCCAACGGCGTGGTGACGCGGTCGGTGCGCGACACCGCGGCCTTCTACCGCGAGATGGAGAAGGTCGTGATGAACCCGAAGCTGCCGAGGATCGGCGACGTCGCCGGACCCGACCCGCGGCGCCTGAGCATCGCGGTGTGCACGCAGTCCATCGCACGTGAAGCCGGGCCCGAGGTCAGCGAACTCACCCTCAAGACGGCGGCCCTTCTGGAGTCCCTCGGCCACCGCATCACCGTCATCGACAACCCGGTGCCGCAGCGGTTCATGGACGACTTCCTGCTCTACTGGTCGTTCCTGGCGTTCGCCCTCGTGCGTGGCGGCCGGCGCAGCTTCGGTCCGACCTTCGACCGCAGTCGCCTCGACAACCTGTCGCTGGGCCTCGAGCAGCACGCCGCCCGCAATCTGCACCGGTTGCCGACCGCGATCGCGCGGCTGGCCCGGGTCCGCCGCGTCACGTCGCGACTGCACGCGAGCTACGACGTGGTGCTGATGCCGACCCTGGCCGACGTGCCGCCGCGCGTCGGGCATCTCGACCCGACCGCGCCGTACCGGCAGATCATCGACCGGCTCGTCGACTGGGTGGCGTTCACCCCGCTGCAGAACGCCACCGGCGAGCCGGCAATCTCGTTGCCGCTGGCGCAGTCCGAGGACGGGCTCCCCGTCGGCATGATGTTCTCCGCCGGTGTGGGAGAGGAGGCCCGCCTGCTGCGGCTGGCGTTCGAGCTCGAAGAGGCGCAACCCTGGCGTCGGATCCAGGATTGACCGGCCCCACCGGCGAAATCCGTTGCGGCGACGACACGACGCCGTAACGGCACCGGGGTGCTGTTAACAACCCCGACACTGCGCAGCGCGGTGCGCGAAACGTTCGGCTCGCACCATCGCTTCTCGTGGAGACCAGTCAGGCCGGTGCAGCGCCGACCGCAGTGCGATCGCCGCAGCTCCCCACCGGGTCAGCAAGCACGTTCATGTGCCTGATCCGGTTCGCGCTGGCCAATGTCGCACGCCGCCCGGAGCGCTTCGTGCTCTCGGTGCTCGGCATCGCGCTGGCCATCGCATGAGTGACGGTGGTGCGCACCGTCTCCGCCGGATTCGCCACCACCGGTGAAGCTTCGGTCGCCGAAGTGCTTGGCGGAGCACAACTCTGGGTGGTGCCCGCCGCGGGCGTGCACTTCGACCCCGCCGCGGAGGCGCTGGTCGCCGACGGACCGCCCCCGGCCATCGCCCTACCCGACGGCTGGACCGCGACGCGCACGGTATCCGGCGTCATCCAACTCGGCGGTCACACCGTAGCGCTGCGCGGCGCAGATGATGTCCCCACCGGTGACGCTCTGCTGGGAGGGGCTGCAGCAGAGCGTCTTTCGCTCTCCTACGGCGACCGTATCACCGTCGGCACCCGACAACTGGCAGTTTCGATCGACGGCACCGGGCAGTCGCTGACGGTCCCGACCTCGGTGGCGCGGTCCGTGATCGGTGACCACGGCTGGTGGACGGTGTGGGCGCCCGAGGGCCAGCAGCAACGCCGTGATCTCGCCCAGATCTTCGGCGCGGCGGTGGGTCTTCCGGCGACGCCGGATCCAGCGGTGGCACCGGATCCCGCCGGAGCGGGGCTGATCTACGACACCGTCGGCGGCTCCGGACCCCTGACGTTCGAACAGAAGTACTCCGCGCTGTTCTCGGGCAAGGTTACCGGATCGACGCTCGGACTGATCTCGACCGTCGGGCTGGGGCTGGGTTTCGTGATCGCGGTGTCGTCGTTCCTGGGCGCGGTGACCGAACGGCGACGCGAGTTCGGGATCATGTCGAGCATCGGCCTCGCCGACGAGGTGCTGTACTTCTTTCTCGTCGAGTCGGCACTCATCTTCCTCACCGCGTACGTCGTCGGCGTCGTGACCGCCGGTGCTGTTGTCGCGGTGGTGATTCCGGAGATCTCGTCGTTGGGGTCCTGGCTGCAGGGCGCGGCGTTGACCGCGATGTTCCTACCGGCCATGGCGATCGTCGGCGCGCTGGTCCCGGTCCACCGCCTGTTGCAACAACGGCCGGTCGCGCTGCTGGGGGACCGATGAGCACCCGCAGAGGTCTGGCATACGGCTGGCTGGCGACCCGCCGGCGGGCGCAGGAACTGGTGCTGCCCGCCGTCACGACGGCCACCGGCGCGTTCTTGGTCGTGCTGGTCTTCGCGATGTCCGACGGCATCCGCGCCCAATCGGCCTCGCTCGGACATGCCGACGAAATCGCTCGTGCCGTGGTGCTGATCGCCATCGCCGTCCTTCTCGTCGGTATCGCCGAGGTCGCCGTGGCGACCACCAGGACCGTTGCCCACCGCACCCGCGAACTCGGTGTGCTGGCCGCCAACGGTGTGCGGCGCGGGCCGGTGGTGGCCGCGCTGCTCGTCGAGCCGGTGACCGCCGCCGTACTCGGCGCGCTGGCCGGTGCCGCCCTGGCGGTCGCGGCCGGGATCGTGCTGGCGCTGCTGGGCGTCGTCGCGACCGGGGTCTCCTACCCGGGTCTGGCCGTCGGGGCCGCGGTCGCGGTCCTGGTCAGCGTCGTGGCCGCGCTGGCCACCAGCATCGTGCCCACCTGGAAGGCGGCGTCGCGGCCGCCGATCCGCTCCCTGGCCTCAGGAGGCTGACCGTGACCGCTCTCGAGGAGACCACCGGCGCCGCACCGGTGATCGAGATCGCCGACGTGTGGAAGCTGCACAAACTCGGCGACGAGGTCGTCAAGGCGCTCAAGGCCGCCGACCTGACGGTGACACCCGGTGAGTTCGTGTGCCTGATGGGACCCAGCGGCAGCGGAAAGTCCACGCTGCTCAACATCATCGGCGGTCTGGACCGGCCCACCAAGGGCACCGTGCGCATCGCCGGTCAAGACACCGCGACGCTGACCGAGAGCCAGTACGCGGCCCTGCGCCACGACACGATCGGGTTCATCTTCCAGAGCTACAACCTGATCCCGTTCCTGTCGGCCGTCGAGAACGTCGAGCTGCCACTGATGTTCGAGCCCTATGACCGCAAAGCGCTGCGTACCCGCGCCATCGAGCTTCTGGAGCTGGTCGGGCTCGGACATCGCATCAACCATCAGCCCACCAAGATGTCGGGCGGGGAACAGCAGCGCACCGCGATCGCCCGCTCGCTGATCAGCAACCCCAAGCTGGTGCTGGCCGACGAACCCACCGCCAATCTCGATCACCGCACCGGCGAGACGGTGGTGCGGATGCTGCGCGACCTGTGCTCGACCCTCGGCGTGACCGTGGTCGCGAGTACCCACGACCCCACGGTGGCCGACGAAGCGAGCCGTGTCGTCCGGATGAAAGACGGACAGATCGTCAACTGAACGAGAATCCCAGTGGGAGAGCACAATGACCCAAACCGAGCCCGCGGCGTCGGCTCAGCGCGACAAACTCATGACCACCGAATTGGTCCCCGAACAGATCCTGCCCAAGGTGATGACCACCTTCGGCCTCACGGCCGCCTACGTCTTCATCATCTGCTGGATCACCGGCTCCTCGGTGATGGCAGCCGGAGGGTGGACGGCGATTCCGATGTGGGTGCTGGGGATCCTCACCTTCCTGGTCCCCGCGGGGATGGCGGTCGTCGAACTCGGCAACCTGTGGCCGGGCCAGGGCGGGGTCTACATCTGGGCCACCCGGACCATGGGGGAGACGTGGGGATTCATCGGCGGTTATCTGTCCTGGGTGCCGGTGATCCTCAACGCCGCGTCCTCGCCGGCGGTGGTGCTGCAGTTCCTGCTGCTGGCCTTCCACGCCGAACTCGGCCTCACCACCAGCATCATCTGTCAGCTGGTCATCCTGTGGACGGTGATCGGTCTGGCGTTGGCGAAGCTGGCCGCCAACCAGAAGATCATGAATGTCGTCTTCGTGGTCTACGGGGTGCTGGCACTGACCATCTTCCTCAGTGGTCTGCTGTTTGCCGTCGACAACGGGTCGGCGACTCCGTTCAGTTGGGCCGAAGCCACCATCCCGAACTTCGCGGTCGCCGGATTCCTGTACGGAACGGTGCTGCTGTACCTGCTCGGCGTCGAGACGCCCTACAACATGGGCGCGGAGTTCCTGTCGGTGCGCAAGAGCGGTCCGAAGATGATCCTCTGGGGATCAACGGCTCTGGTCGCCATCTACCTGATGACCACGCTCGGGACCATGATGGCGCTGCCCGGCGACGAAATCGATCCCGTGACCGGCGTCATCGGCATGCTCGACGTCGCCGGCTTCCCCGGTCTGATGGAGGTCTGCGCGGTCGTGCTGGCGTTCATCATCATCGTGGCCCTGATGACCTACCAGGTCGCCTACTCGAGACTGATCTTCGTGTCCGGTCTGGAGCGCCACCTGCCCCGGCTCTTCACCCATCTGAACCCGCGCACGCGGAACCCGGTGACCGCCATCCTGATCCAGGGCGTGATTTCCTCGGTGATCCTGGTCGGTCTGTACTCGCAGAGCAGCATGGCCAACGTCACCATCTACCTGCAGGGCGGCCTGTCGACGGTGTGGCTGCTGTCCGGCTTCTTCTTCCTGATCCCGGTGGTGGTGGCACGCAAGAAGTACGCGGATCGGTATGCCAGCGAACAGTTCTGGCGGATTCCCGGTGGTATGGCCGGGGTGTGGACTGCGGTCGTCGTCGGGTCTGTCGGCACCGTCGGCGGCATCTACTACTCGTTCGTCACGCCGTGGATCGACGTGCCCGGCGCCACCTGGATGACCTGGGTCGGCGGCATCAGCCTGGGCATGTTCGTCCTCGGCCTGACGGTGTACATCTTCGGCCGGCGGTCGGCGCACAAGGTCAGTCAGGAGGACGCGCTGGCACACCTTGCGGTCTTCGATCTCACCACCACAGAAGAAACCACAGGGAACAAGGAAACCGCGAAATGACGATGGAGGACACCCGCACTCGCGGCGAGCACGATGCGGCGCTCGGGGCCTACCCGCTCGATCCGTTGACCGGAGCTGAGATCGAGGCCGCCGCGGCGGTGGTGACGGCCTCCGAATATGCAACGACCACGCTGAAATTCGTGATGATCCAGCTTGCCGAGCCGGACAAGAACCCGGCGCTGACCTTCGAGGGGCAGGCCGTCGCCCGGCGGGCGTTCCTGACCATGTACGACGCCGCGGCGAAGCTGATCTACGAGGCCGTCGTCGACCTCACCGCGCGCGTGATCGACTCCTGGACCCCCATCCCGGGACGATTTCCGTCGTATCTCGTCGAGCACATGACGGGGGTGGAGGAGAAGGTCCGGGAGGACCCCCGCTGGCAGGACGCGATGCGAAAGCGCGGGGTCACCGATTTCGGCCTGGCGATGATCGACCCGTGGCCGGCGGGCTACTACGGTGCGCAGGACCACTACGAGCGCTCCGCGCTGATCTGCCGGCCGCTGACCTTCGTGCGTGCCGCCCCCTCCGAACACGGGTATGCCCGTCCGGTCGAGGGGTTGATCGTCACGTTCGACCTCGACGCCATGACCGTCCTCGACGTCGAAGACCACGGCGTGGTGCCGCTGCCCCCGACCGCGGGCAACTACACCGAGCAGTTCATGTTCGACCCGAACAACCGGCCGGCGTTCACCCAGTTCCGCGACGACGTGAAAGCCATCGAGATCACCCAGCCTGACGGCCCCAGCTTCACCGTCGACGGCTGGAAAGTGCAGTGGCAGAAGTGGTCTCTGCGGATCGGGTTCAACCCTCGCGAGGGCATCACACTGCACGAGGTCACCTACACCGACCGCGGCGAGACCCGCCCGATCATGTACCGGGCATCGTTGTCGGAGATGGTGGTGCCCTACGGCGACAGCGCGCCCACCCACTGGAACAAGAACGTCTTCGACATGGGCGAGGTCGGGATGGGGTTCTCGGCGAACCCACTGACGCTCGGCTGCGACTGCCTCGGCGAGATCCACTATTTCGACGGCACGGTCAACGATTCCAACGGCAACGCCGTCACCATCCCCAACGCGATCTGCATGCACGAAGAGGACTTCGGAATCTCCTGGAAGCACACCGACTTCCGCACCGGCGAGGTGGAGGTCCGGCGCTCCCGCCGGTTGGTGATCTCGATGATCTGCACCGTGGGCAACTACGAGTACGGGTTCTTCTGGTACTTCTACAACGACGCGTCAATCGAGGTCGAGGTCAAGCTCTCCGGTGTGCTGACCACCGGGGCGGTCGAGGTCGGTCCGGGGGAGCAGCCGCGCTGGGGCAAGATGGTCGCGCCCGGAATCTACGGCCCGAATCACCAGCACTTCTTCAACTTCCGCCTCGACATGTGCATCGACGGTCCGGGAAACAGTGTCTACGAAGTCGATTCGGTGCCGGAACCGGATCCGGCGCTCAACCCGCACCGCAACGCGTGGATCACCAAGGACACCGTGGTGGCCTCCGAGGCCTGCGGCGCGCGTGACTGGAACTGGTCCACCGGCCGGTACTGGAAGATCACCAACCCGTCGAAAACCAACGAACTCGGCATCCCGGTGGCCTACAAGCTGGTGCCCAAGGACATCGTGCCGGTGATGGTGCAGGAGGGGTCCTACATCTACGACCGCGCCCGGTTCCTGCAACACAATCTCTGGGTGACCAAGTACGACCCGGCCGAGCGGTTCGCGGCGGGCGACTACATGTACCAGTCGGCGGACGTCCAGGGTCTGCCTGAGTTCATCGCCGACGACGCGCCGCTGGAGAACACCGACGTCGTGCTCTGGTACACCCTCGGCGCCCACCACGTCGTGCGGCCCGAGGACTGGCCGGTGATGCCGTGCGCGTACACCGGGTTCCATCTGAAGCCGATCGGCTTCTTCGACGGGAACCCGGCGCTGGATCTGCCGCCGTCACCACCCAAGGCCTGCCACAGCGGTCACGCCGCCCTGCCCGTGGCGGACCGGGCCCTGGAGTCCTGAGCCGAACGCACTCACCTACCTCCCGACCACCGCCGGCGCGGCGCCGGCGGCCGGGGTCAGCGCCGGGAAAAGCCGTGGCGTCACCCCCTCTACCTGGGCTGGCGAGACCGCGGCGACACGTGTGGCGGCGGCGAGCGTGCGCCGAGTCGGAGGATTTCTCGGCGTGGCGGCCGCAGACTCGCACGGTCGCGGGAAAAAGTGGCGCGCGAGTTTGGCAGGATTGGGGCAATCGTGTCGCGTTCGCAGTCCGGAAGGAGCCCGATGGCAGACCCAACGGCCAAGCCGATCGCCGACCCGTCCTCCCCGATCAGACCCGCGTACGGCAGGGTCCTGCTGAAACTCGGCGGCGAGATGTTCGGCGGCGGGCAGGTCGGGCTCGATCCCGACGTGGTCGCACTGGTGGCCCGCCAGATCGCCGAAGTCGTCCGCAGCGGGGCGCAGGTCGCGGTCGTCATCGGCGGCGGCAACTTCTTCCGCGGTGCCCAACTGCAGCAGCGGGGCATGGAGCGCACCCGCTCGGACTACATGGGCATGCTCGGCACCGTGATGAACAGCCTTGCGCTGCAGGATTTCCTGCAGAAGGAGGGCATCGACACCCGCGTGCAGACGGCCATCACCATGGGACAGGTGGCCGAGCCCTACATTCCGCTGCGCGCGGTACGGCACCTGGAGAAGGGCCGCGTCGTGATCTTCGGCGCCGGCATGGGGCTGCCGTACTTCTCCACCGACACCACCGCCGCCCAGCGTGCGCTGGAGATCGGGGCCGACGTGGTGCTGATGGCCAAGGCGGTCGACGGGGTGTTCACCGCCGACCCCTGCGTGGACCAGAACGCAGAACTGCTCCCCGCGATCAGTCACCGCGAGGTCATCGACCGCGGGCTCAAAGTCGCCGACGCGACGGCGTTCAGTTTGTGCATGGACAACGGTATGCCGATCCTGGTGTTCAATCTGCTCGTCGACGGCAATATCGCGCGCGCCGTCGCGGGTGAGAAGATCGGGACACTGGTCACCACCTAGCCGTGGGCACCGGGGCAGCGACAGCGACGGGAGACAAGCAGTGATCGACGAAACCCTCTTCGATGCCGAGGAGAAGATGGAGAAGGCCGTCTCGGTGGCACGCGACGACCTCGCGTCGATTCGCACCGGCCGCGCCAACCCGGGGATGTTCAACCGCATCCACGTCGACTACTACGGCGCCGCCACCCCGATCACCCAGCTGTCCAGCATCAACGTGCCCGAGGCCCGGCTCGTCGTCATCAAGCCCTACGAGTCCAACCAGCTGCGCAACATCGAGGACGCGATCCGCAACTCCGACCTGGGGGTGAACCCGACCAACGACGGCAACGTCATCCGGGTGTCGATCCCGCAGCTCACCGAGGAACGGCGCCGCGACCTGGTCAAGCAGGCCAAGGCCAAAGGCGAGGACGCCAAGGTGTCGGTGCGCAACATCCGCCGCAAGGCGATGGAGGAGCTGTCGCGCATCAAGAAGGACGGCGACGCGGGTGAGGACGAGGTGACCCGCGCGGAGAAGGACCTCGACAAGACCACCCACCAGTACACCAACCAGATCGACGAATTGGTCAAGCACAAGGAAGGCGAGTTGCTGGAGGTCTGACCATGACCGACCAGCACTCGACCCCCGTGGGACCCCAGCCGGTCGACGAGCCGCCGACGAAGTCGTCACGTGCCGGGCGCAATCTGCCCGCCGCCATCGCCGTGGGCGCCGCCCTCGGCGGCGGACTCATCGCGATCCTGCTCTTCGCGCCCTACCTGTGGCTCGCCCTGGTGGCGTCCGCGGTCGCGATCGCCACCTATGAGGTCAGCAGCCGCCTCCGGGAGGCCGGATAC
This sequence comes from Mycobacterium sp. ZZG, assembly GCF_054786995.1. Lineage (NCBI taxonomy): Bacteria > Bacillati > Actinomycetota > Actinomycetes > Mycobacteriales > Mycobacteriaceae > Mycobacterium > Mycobacterium sp. ZZG. The sequence goes on along the minus strand of NZ_JBTBFV010000003.1, from coordinate 74,991 downwards.
CGCATCCCGATGGTGCCGCTGTTGGTCGGCGGTCAGGCCACGCTATGGCTGACCTGGCCGTTCGGTCCGGCGGGAGCCTTGGGCGGCTTCGCCGCCACCGTCGTGGTGTGCATGATCTGGCGGCTGGTCGGGCAAGGCCTCAAACACGCACCGGAGAACTACTCGCGTGACATCGGCGCCGCGGTGTTCCTCGCGACCTGGGTGCCGCTGTTCGCCAGCTTCGGCGCGCTGCTCATCTACCCCGAGGACGGCGCCAACCGCGTGTTCTGCCTGATGCTCGGCGTGGTGTTCTCCGACATCGGCGGCTACATCGCCGGAGTGCTGTTCGGCAAGCACACCATGGCCCCGGCGATCAGTCCCAAGAAGTCCTGGGAGGGACTGGCCGCTTCGCTGCTGTTCGGCGTGACCGCGTCGGTGCTTGCCGTGGTCTTCCTGCTCGACAAGCCGTGGTGGGCCGGCGTCGCGCTCGGCCTGATGCTGGTGATCACGGGCACCCTCGGGGATCTGGTCGAGTCCCAGTTCAAACGCGACCTCGGCATCAAGGACATGAGCAATCTGCTGCCCGGCCACGGCGGCATGATGGACCGCATCGACGCCATGTTGCCGTCGGCGGTCGCCACCTGGATCGTGCTGACGCTGCTGGCCTGACCGCCGCTGTTGGCTTGAGCGCCCGTCAGCAGGGGATACTGGACGGCAGTCATGCCGAATCCACTTCCTCTGGTCTTCGACGCTCCGCGCCGCGCGCTGCCGCCGAAGCATTTCGCCGACCTCACCGACGCCGAGAGGTCAGCCGCGGTCGCCGAGCTCGGGTTACCCGCCTTCCGGGGAAAACAGCTGGCCAACCAATACTTCAGCCGGCTGATCGCCGACCCGCGCGAGATGACCGACCTGCCTGCTGCGGTACGCGACCAGGTCGGCGCCACGCTGTTCCCGACGCTGCTGCACGCCGATCGCGAGATCGAGTGCGACTCCGGTGAGACCCGCAAGGTGCTGTGGCGCGCGGGCGACAACACCACGTTCGAGTCGGTGCTGATGCGCTATCCCGACCGCAACACCGTGTGCATCTCGTCACAGGCCGGCTGCGGGATGGCGTGCCCGTTCTGCGCGACGGGGCAGGGCGGACTGAAGCGCAACCTGTCGACGGCGGAGATCCTCGAACAGGTCCGCTTCGCCGGCGCCGAACTGCGCAACCGCGATGGGGGAAGGCTGTCCAACATCGTCTTCATGGGCATGGGCGAACCGCTGGCCAACTACAACCGCGTCCTGGCCGCCGTGAAGCGAATCACCGCGCCCGCGCCGCACGGCTTCGGCATCTCGGCCCGGTCGGTGACGGTGTCGACGGTCGGCCTGGCCCCGGCGATCCGCAAGCTGGCCGACGAGCGGCTCAACGTGACGCTGGCGGTGTCGCTGCACACCCCCGACGACGAGCTGCGCGACACCCTGGTGCCGGTGAACAACCGGTGGAAGGTCGACGAAGTCCTCGACGCGGCCCGCTACTACGCCGACGTGACCGGGCGCCGGGTGTCGATCGAATACGCGTTGATCCGCGACGTGAACGACCAGCCGTGGCGGGCGGATCTGCTGGGCAAGAAGCTGCACGGCAAGCTCGGCCCCCTGGTGCACGTGAACCTGATCCCGTTGAACCCGACCCCGGGCAGTGAGTGGGACGCCAGCCCCAAGCCGGTCGAGCGCGAGTTCGTCCGGCGGGTGCGCGAGCGTGGGGTCTCCTGCACCGTGCGTGATACCCGCGGCCGCGAAATCGCCGCCGCCTGCGGCCAACTCGCTGCTCAGAGCTGACGCGTCACGGCGTGGCGCCGGGCCGGTTGACGAACCACACGTTGTCCTCCCGCAGGTGGCGGCTGCGCCAGCCGTCCGGCGTGCGGACGAGGTCGTGGAAGTAGTACCCGCCGCACGAACTCTGTTCCGCCATGCCCGGCAGCTGCATCGGGTTGTAGAACATCGCGCGCACGGTGGCGGTGTCGCCATCGGGCCCCGAATCGAACTCGGCCTCGATGTTGGTGATGTAGTGCATCGTCCACGGAATCGCCGCGAACGCCTTGCTGAACAGGCCGGTGATCTCGTCCCGGGAGCCCGGCGGGATGCCTGCCGACGAGTAGTCGATCACCGCGTCCTCGGTGAACACCGAGCGGTACAGCTCCCAGTCCTTGGTGTCGACGCCGCGGGCGTAGCGGCTCAACAGATCACGGATCTCCAGTTCGTCGCTCACCCGGGAAGCGTCGGTCATCACACCACCTCCAGTCGCAGGGCGCGGATCCGCCAGCCCTGCGGAGTCCGTGTCATCTCGTCGTGCCACCGCCCGGCGAAGAAACTGATGCCCGACTTCCCGGGCAGCTCAACGGCGTTGAACCACATGGCCACCACGCGGGCGGTGTCGCCGTCGATCTCGGCTTCGATGTTGGTGACGTAGTGCATGCCGACCGTGATCGACCCCTGGTGCCTGGTGAGATATCCGACCGCATCGTCGGAGGTGCCTGCGAACAGGCCGGCCGCCGAATAGTCCACGCGGGCGCCGTCGGCGAACATCGACCGGTACAGCGCCCAGTCCTTGGAGTCGACGGCACGGCAGTAGCGCGTCAGCAGGTTCTCGATCTCCAGACGATCGGCCAGCTGCCGCAGACTCACTGGTCCGGCATGCCGATCGTCTTGGCCTCCAGATACTCCTTGTAACCCTCTTCACCGTTGCGGTACCCCAGGCCGGACTGCTTGGTGCCGCCGAACGGGCTGCCGATGCCGAAGTGGCTCTTGCCGTTGATGGTCACATTGCCGGTGCGCATCCGGCAGGCGACGGCGAACGCGCGGTCAACGTCGGCGCTGCTGACCTCGCCGGACAGACCGTAGATCGTGTTGTTGGCGATCGCGATGGCTTCGTCGTCGGTGCCGTAGGGGGTGACGGTCAGTACCGGCCCGAAGATCTCCTCTTGCGCCACCACCGAATTCGGATCCACGTCGGCGAGCAGGGTGGGCTGTGTGTAGTACCCCACCGGCAGGTTCTCCGGGATGCCACCGCCGGTGACCAGCCGCGCACCGGAGTCGATACCCGAGGAGATCAGGCCGAGGACCTTCTGCCGCTGCGTCTCGCTGATCTGGGGTCCCTGCATGTTGCCCGGCGTCCACGGATCCCCGACCGGGAAGTTCTCCATCATCGTCCGAAGCGTATCGATGCCCTCGTCATACCGGCTGCGCGGCAACAGGATCCGGGACGGCAGGATGCAGGACTGGCCTGACATCACGCACGCCATCATCGCCGCCATCGGCAGCGCGGCGTTGAAGTCGGCGTCGTCGAGCACGATGTGGGCCGATTTGCCGCCGAGTTCGAGCAGCGTCTTCTTGACCGTCGGCGCGCCCGCGGCCAGGATCGCCCGCCCGGTCGCGGTGGACCCGGTGAACGTGATCATGTCCACGCGGGGATCGGCGGACAGCGCGGCACCCACCTCGTTGGCGTTGGAGACCACTACGTTGAACACCCCGGCCGGAATGTCGGTCTCCTCGGCCACGATTCGGCCGTACTCGGTGCCCGACCACGGGGTCAGCTGGGCGGGCTTGAGCACCACGGTGTTGCCGGCCATCAACGCCGGCACCGTCTCGGCGATGTTGAGATAGAACGGCACATTCCAGGGGGTGATCGCGCCCACGACGCCGACCGCCTCGTAGTGGATCTTGCGTCGTGCCGGCCCGAGCGGCGTGTCATGGACGCCGTTGTCGATTAGATAGTCGAAGTTGCGGCCGTGTTCTGCCCAGTGCCTGACCTCTTCGATCGGGCTCTCGATCTGGCTGCCGGTCACCGAGACGGGACAGCCCACCTCGGTGATCAAGATGCGACGCAGCCGCTCCTTGTTGCGCTCCAGCGCATCGTGCAACTGGCTGAGGCAGTGATAGCGGAAGTCGAGATCGCGCGACCAGTCGGTCTCGTCGAAGGCCCGCCGCGCCGCGCCGACGGCACGCTGGATGTCCTCGACCGTGCCGTCGGTGGCGTGTCCGGCGACCTGCTCACTGGCCGGATGGATGACCTCGAAGGTGGCTCCGCTTCCGGTGGCTTGCAGTTCCCCGTCGATGAGCATGCGCTCGTCGCCGGCGAGCACTCCGGTTTCGGTCTCCGCTGTCGTCATGGGGACAGCTTTACAAGTTTTCCGCCGAGTGTCACGCGTTTCGGTTAGCTTGTCTTGATTCCCACCGCATGGCGCAACTGAGCCAGGAACTGATCGTCGTCGTCGGCGCGCACGATGTAATGCGAGACCGCAACTCGGATCGCGGTGGCGGCCTTGACCGCACCGTTGGCGCCTGGCAGCAGCTTCTCCAACTGCGCGCGCATCACCGGAATGATGTGGGACAACCGGGAGATGACGACCTCGGGTTCGATGTCGACGAGCCGCACTCCCGAATAGGACTGCTGATATTCGACGATGAACCGCATCGCCGCATCGACCCGGTCGTTACCCCGCAGGCCGGCCGTGGCCTTGGCGATGCCGGTCTCGAACATCTGCCGTTCATGAACGCCGAACGCCTCGAGAAGCGCCTGCTTGTCGGCGAACCAGCGGTACAGCGTCGGTCGCGACACCCCGGCCTGCAACGCGACCTCGGACAGGCTCAGCTTGGTCTGACCGGAACGGCCCAGCACCTCTGCGGTGGCCGCGAGAATCCTGGTCCTCGTCGAGGTGTCCTCGGCGGCGTCGGCTGCGGATTGATTCACGTAGGGGCCTCACTTACGGGTTCGGTGTCGATCGTAAAGCGTGGCCTGTCGGTCACAAACTCTTGTCGAGCAACGCGACGGTGTCGAGGTCCTCCAGCGCCTCAAGGCTGCGCTCCACTCCCTTGACCGCGATCTGCTCGTCCTGCATTCCGCCCATCCCGGCGGTGATCAGTGCCGCGACATACGGGTACATCGCGCCCTGCCGGTAGCGGTCCCAGAGTTCGTCGCGGTCGAGCTCCGGACCGCCGGACGCCGCCAGCGCCCCCCGGTACACGTCGAGCAGATCGCGTTGACACTGTCGCCGGTCCTCGCCGGTCATGCTGGTGACCAGCGTGTACGCCAGCTCCCGGCTGGGGTGTCCACGCCTGACCGCCTGCCAGTCCAGCAGGCCGGGGTGGCCTGCGCGGAAGTACAGGTTGCCGGGGTGGGCGTCGCCGTGCATCACGGTGTGTGGCGGCCGGTCGATCAGCGAGGCCGCGGCGCGGTAGTTCTCGCAGATGAAGTGGCCGCGGTACACCGGTAGATCGGTGCGCTCGGCCAGCCGCCGTGCCGAGGTCCGCAGCAGCGGCGCGGTGAGCAGTGACGCGCTGTCGCCGGACGCGGTGTAGAGCCAGCCCAGCGGACCGGTCCCGCTGCGCTCCGGCAATCGGCCCCAGAACGTCGCGTGCAGCCGGGCGAGCAGTTCGACCACCAGAGCGGCCCGCTCCGGATCGATCGGGTGCAGGGTGTCGGGGAACTCGCACGGCGCCTTCGAGGGGTCGGCCAGATCCTCCAGCACCAGAACGAAGCGTCCGGTGACCGGGTCGAACCGCGAGCCGTAGCTGCCCGGTACGCCGGTCAGCTCCGGGGCGAGCTGGCGGTAGAAGCGCGTCTCGGTCGCGGCGAGGTTGCCCAGCTCACCCATGATTCGGATGGCGACGGTCTCCGCCGCCATCTTGACGAACACCGACCCCGGCACGTCGTCGCCGGTCAGCGCCAGCCGGGCACGGGAGGAGGTGCCGGCGTCGCCGTCGAGCACCGTCACCGATGTGACGGTGCGTCCCATGAGCGACGACATCGCCGTCGCGTCGAGGTCGGCGAGGGTGCGGGGTAGTGCGCGCCGGTGGCCGATCAGCGCGTCGGTCCCGATCCGGCGGATACCGCGGCCAAGATGGGAGGCCAACCCCGCGGCGGGAGCGATCCGATTGGCGATGACGGACACCAGTTGACTCCTAGGCTTGGACCGGTAGCTCACAAAGGCTTACAAATCCACGTGTTTTTGTAAAGTGTCGCGAGGTGGTCGGTATGACGGGTCCGTTGGCGGGTGTTCGAGTCGTCGAACTCGGCGTGTGGGTGGCGGGTCCGGCCGCCGGCGGAATCCTTGCCGACTGGGGGGCCGACGTCGTCAAGATCGAACCTCCCGAGGGCGATCCGGCGCGCACGTTCGGCCGGATGCTCGGTATCGATCCGCAGGATCGCCACCACGTCAGCCCGCCGTTCGAGATGGACAACCGCGGAAAGCGTAGCGTCGTGCTGGACCTGACGACGGTTCACGGCAACACCGCAGCGCGCGATCTGCTGGCCGGCGCCGACGTGTTCCTGACCAACATCCGCACCGGGGCGTTGCGCCGCATCGGGCTGGACTTCGACGAGGTCGCGACGGCCAACCCGCGGCTCGTCTACGGCTTGATCACCGGATACGGCAGCCAGGGCCCTGACGCGGACCGGCCGGCCTACGACGTGGCCGCGTTCTGGGCCAGGGCCGGCCTGGCCCATCTGCTCACGCGCCCGGGGGAGACCCCGCCGTTTCAGCGCGGCGGCATGGGCGATCACATGGCGGGTATGACGCTCGCCGGGGCGGTCTGTGCTGCGTTGGTGGCGCGTAACCGCACCGGGACAGGGCAACTCGTGACGACCTCGCTGTACCGCCAGGGCGCCTACACGGTCAGCTTCGACCTCAACACGTTCCTGATCACCGGCCATCCGATCGCCATCGGACAACGCGAGTCGATGGCAAACCCGTGCATGAACAACTACACCGCCGGCGACGGACGACGGTTCTGGCTGGTGGGCCTGCAGGGTGATCGGCATTGGCCCGCGCTGTGCGCGGCGGTGCAGCGACCCGGGTGGTTGACCGACGAACGGTTCGCCACGGGCCGCGCCCGGGCCGCCCACGCAACCGAGTTGATCGCCGAGCTCGACGAGATCTTCGCCAGCAGGACCCTCGCCGGTTGGGCGGAAGTCTTTGCCGGACAGCCGGATCTGTTCTGGTCGCCGATCAACTCGCTGGAGCAGGTCGTCGCCGACGAACAGTTCCATGCCGCGGGCGGGATCGTGTACGTCCCCGACGCTGGCGGCGGTTCGGTGCCGATGGTTGCCACCCCGGCCGACTTTCACGGCACTCCCGCCCAAATACGTAGTGTTGCACCCGGTCTGGGTGAGCACACCGACGAGGTGCTGGCCGAGGTCGCTGCGCGTGCGCTCAGCTCGGAATAGGCGATCCTTGTACCGCGCGGACGTATCTACGGTCCTGGGTTCCTGACCCGCGCGGCGTGGCGCAGCTGGTCGAGGAACTGCTCGGCATCGTCGCTGCGGACCAGGTACTGCGAGATCGCGACCCGCACGGCGGTGGCGGCGGCGAGCGCGGCGTCCGGTCCGGTGCACAGTCGCTGCAGCCGCTCGCGCATCAGCGGCAGCACGCGGGCCAGTCGCCGGATCACCTGGTCGGGTTCGACGTCGACCATGCGCAAACCTGGGTAGGACAGTTGATATTCCACGATGACCCGCAGAGCCGCGTCGAGGCGCTCGGATTCGGGTAGGCCGGCTGTGGCGCGCGCGATCGCCTGTTCGTAGTACTGCCGCTCCCACACCACGAACACGTCGAGCAGTTCCCGTTTGTCGGCGAAATATCGGTACAACGTCGGCCGCGAGACCCCGGCCTGGGCCGCCACCTCCGACAGCGAGAGCTTTGTCATACCGTTGCGGCCCAACACTTCTGCCGTAGCACTCAGAATGCGTTGACGCGCGGAGATGTCCGGGTCGTCGGCATCGTGAGTTGGCCGAGCATCCGGCGTCCGTTGCGGCATGAGGATAGCTTTACAAATTTACGGCTAAGTGTCACGCTATTTCGGTGACTGCACCCCGCCTGGGAGATCAGCCCGCCAAGACGGAGCTGCGGAATCTGCGCTGAGGATCGGAGCGTTCATGAGGGTCGGAGTCGATCTCACCAAGTGCACCGGGCACGGCATCTGCGAATCGCTCGCCGAGGACGTGTTCGAGGTGCAGGACGACGGCACCGTCGTCATCCGTGGCGCCGAGCGTCCTGAGTCGGACCGGGAGCGGATGCAGCAGGCCGTGACGCAGTGCCCCGCGGCCGCCCTGTACTTCGCCGCGGAATAGAGTTCCTGGTCGTGGCCGAGGGCCCGGCGGCAGCCAGGAACGCTATTCCGCGGGAGAGGGTTTGGGCGGGCGGGGGCGGAGGAGGACCGACTGCTGGATCGCTCCGACGGGTCCGGACTCGTCGAACAAGGTGCCCAGTGTGGCACCGATTCCATCCGGGCCGTAGCTGGTTTCGGCGCGGATCCCGATCCACTCGCCGGCGGGCACCCGATGGATGTGGACGGCCAGATCGGTGTTCAGGAACGTCCACGTGCGGATGTCGAGTCTGGTGCCGATCCCGTTGGCGTCGTCGGCCACGGCGAACAACCGCTCGAGCGGCGTCATCGCTTCGCCGCTGACCAGGTCGACCTCGGGTTTGATCCACGACTCGCCGGGACCCGCGGCCATCGGCGTGGTCAGCCACCGCCAGTCCAGGCTGTGGACGTAGTTGCGGTCCCAGTCCTTCTTCATGTCCCGGCCGCGGGCCTCCGAGAGCGGGCGCAGCGGTTCGGCGGGGGCGTGCGCCACCGCGGCGGTGTCCAGTGTCTGCAACCGCCAGCCGCTGGCCCTGGCCACCGGCCGCAGCCGGCCGCCGGGCCCCGGGGCCAGCATCTCGGCGCTGATCAGTTCGATCTGCGTACCGGGACGCTCCCGTCGCGCGCGGACCCAGAATTCACCGTCGGCGGGCACCGGGCCGAGCAGGTCGACCAGCACGCGGCTGAGTCTGGTGTCGGCCCGTGGCTCGCAGCGTTGCAGGGCGCGCACCAGCAGTGCCGACACCGGTGCGGCGTGCTGGATGGCCGCCGACCACGTACTGCGCACCAAGTCAGTGGCGGTGAACTTCTCTCCGCGGTCCTCGGCGGTGTCGACGAGTTCGTAATAGGAATCGGACATCGCTGCCTTTCTCGGGGCCGATCGGGGCGGGTCAGGCCGGCGCGGCGGCCGGGATGTCGACGGTCACGGCGTCCAGACGGGACAGCTTGGTGCCGCGCAGGCGCTCAGGGTAGGCGTCCGGAGCGGTCAGCAGGAATAGGGTGCGGTCCTCGGGGCCACCCAGGGTGCACGCAATGGCGGCGCGGCCGTCGGCATCGATCCGGTCGGTGACCGTGCCGCCGTCCTCGATGCGGTCAAACCGGTGCGCCAGCGTCATCGCCACCCACACCCCGCCCGCGGCGTCAACGCAGATGCCGTCCGGGGGGCCGTCCAGGCTATCGGCGAAAACCCTTGGAGCGAATAGAGATCCGCCGTCGTCGATGCTGAACGCCGTCAGGCGCCGCCCGGTCGATTCGGCGACGATCAGGGTCTGTCCGTCGGCGGTGATGGCAATCCCGTTGGGGAAGTCCAGCCCGTCGGCCACCACGTCGGCGCGCTGTTCGGCGGGATCGACGCGCACGATCACGCCGCCCTCGCGGGCCTGGGAACCGACGTAGGCGCAACCGTGCCGGTCGATCACCAGGTCCCCGAGCGCGGCGGGGACCATCGCGGACAGGTCGGCGACGGTGGTCACGGACTCGCCGTCGTAGCCGAGCACGTGCCGGTGTTCGGTCGAGACGATCAACAGCGATCCATCCGGCCGAAAGCCGAGCCCGGACGGGGCGTGGCCGGGCAGACTGAGCGTGCTCATCTCACCGGCCAGCGTCACGGTGTGCACCGCTTCGCCGAGCATGTCGGAGAACCACAGCAGGCCTTCGAACCAGCGCGGCCCCTCGCCGAAGCAGAAGCCGTTGGCCAGCGGAGTGAACGTCATGTCATGACTTTACAAAACACCGGATAAGTGTCACGCTCGCTGGGTGCAGCTGTCAACCGGGAGCATGTCGTGAACATGAAGAAATACCACAGCCACACGTTGCTCTACCTGCACGAGACGATCGACCTCGGGTCGGCGGGCAGCCAGCGGTTCGTCGCCGAGTTCGACGGCCTGTACCACCCGATGATGACCGAGCTCGGCGCCCGGCTGTTCGCCCTCTGGGAGACAACGCCGTACAACGGACACTGGCCGCAGGTCACCGTCGTCTGGGAAATCGACGCGTTCGCCGACTACGCGCGCATCGGCCGAGCCCAGGCCCGCAGCGGCAGCCACGAGGCCGCAGCAGGCAAGTGGGCGGCATTCCTGCGCGAGACCGGGGCGCGCGGCGAGGGCCGAATCATGTACGCCGGGCGCAGCAACAAGACCCTGGCACAGCTGCAACAGTCGGACTTCAAGGCCGGACTGGTGATTCAGGAGATCATGCAGACCAAGCCCGGCCGCCAGGACGACTACATCCGCGAGCTCGAACGTCTCTACGTGCCGTGGTCGGAATCGACCGGCAAGCGCTGGCTGGGCTCGTTCATCACCACCTTCCGGTTCAACGAGGTGATCCACTACTGGGCGCTGGAAGGGGACTGGGACTGCTTCGAGAACCACTACCCGTCGTGGAAGGACAGTCCGCCGGCCGAGATCGTGACCTGGATGAGCGTTGCTCCCGCGTTGCGTGACGGCTGGGAGGATTCCATCCTGGCCGCGCTGCCCCCGTCCCCGCTGCAGTGAGGGCGAATGTGACTGTGGCACAAGACTTCACGTACGACCCGTTCGATCCGGCGGTGATGGCCGACCCGCTGAAGTACTACCGCATTCTGCGCGACGAGCACCCGGTCTACTACCTGGACAAGTGGGACACCTACGCGCTGTCACGGTTCGACGACATCTGGCGGGTGCTGGAGATCAACGACGGGACGTTCGTCGCGTCGGAGGGGACGCTGCCGGCCGCGGCGGTGCTCGCCGAACACAACGACGGACCGGTCGCGGATCCGCCCCTGCACCCGATGCCGTTCCACGCCAACTTCGATGCGCCGATCTACGACGAGGTCCGCCGCTGCACCGCGGCGCCGTTCCGGCCCAAGAACGTCGCCAGGCTCGGCGAGCGCATCCGGGTGCTGGCCAACGAGCGGCTCGACGAACTGCTACCACTGGGCCGGTTCGACCTGACGCAGGACTACGGCGGGATCGTCGCGGCCTCAGTGGTGTGCGAACTCGTCGGCCTGCCAACCGATCTCGCCGGCGACGTGCTGGCCACTGTCAACGCGGGCAGCCTTGCGCAACCGGGCAGCGGCGTCGAAGTGGCCAACGCGCGGCCCGGCTACCTGGAGTACCTCACCCCGGTGGTGCAGCGCAGGCGCGCACAGCAGGGCGACGCGCTGTCCATCGTCGACAACCTGCTGGCCTACCGGCTGCCCGACGGGTCGGCGCTGTCCGACACCGAAGCGGCGGTGCAGATGCTGGGTGTCTTCATCGGCGGCACCGAGACCGTGCCCAAGATCGTCGCGCACGGACTGTGGGAGCTGTCGGCGCAGCCCGGTCAACTCGCCGAGGTGCGTTCGGATCTGGACGCCAACGTGCCCGTCGCGCGCGAGGAGATGATCCGCTACTGCGCGCCCGCCCAGTGGTTCGCGCGCACGCTGCGCCGGCCGTTCACCCTGCACGGCACCACCATCCGCCCGGGCCAGCGCATCATCTCACTGCTCGCCTCAGCCAACCGGGACGAGCGCGAATACCTGCAGCCCGACGAGTTCCTCTGGAACCGGCCGATGGCCAGGCTGCTCGCGTTCGGCCGCGGGCAGCACTTCTGCCTCGGAGCGCATCTGGCGCGACTGGAGATCGCCATCATGGTGACCGAATGGCTCAAACGGGTGCCCGACTTCCGCGTCGACACCGAAGCCGCGTCGCGGCCCCCGTCGAGCTTCCAGTGGGGCTGGAACAACCTCCCCGTGGAGATTTGACGTGTGGGCCTACCGTCTCGTCGCGCCGTTCACCTTCGAGAAAACCGAGGTGCCGCAACGCTCTCCGGAGTCGCTCGCCGAGGGCCAGGTGCTGCTGCGCTTCCTCGCCGCGGGCATCTGCGGGTCCGATCTGCCCGGGTTCCGGGGCGCCCAAGGCAAACTTGCGGGCGACACCGGTGCGTGCGCTGCCGAGATGAACGGCTTCCCGATCCACGAGATCGCCGGTGAGGTGATCGCGAGCCGGCATCCCGAACACCGGACCGGAGACCGGGTGGTCGGGTGGGCGTCCGGCTTCGACGGCCTGATGGAGCAGGTGGTCGCCGACGGCGACGGGTTGGCGGCCTATGCGGGGTCGCTGAGCCCCGCTCATGCTGTGGCGTTGCAGCCGTTGGCGTGTGTGCTCTACGCCGTCGAGCAACTACCGGACCTGAGGGGCCGCCACGTCGCCGTGCTCGGGCAGGGTTCGATCGGTCTGCTGTTCTCGTATGTGTCCAAGGCCGCCGGGGCCGCGCACGTCACCGGCGTGGACCCCGTCGACCGTACTGCCGCCGGCCCGGACTTCGGGGTCGACACGGTGGTGCGGGCCACCAGCGACCGCTGGGTCAGCCGATTGGGTCCAGATACCAAGCCCGACATCGTGATCGAGGCGGTGGGACACCAGGTCGCCACGCTGTCGCATGCGGTCGAGGCCGCGGCGTTCGGCGGCACCGTGTTCTATTTCGGTGTGCCCGACGACGACTGGTACCCGATCAGCATGCGCACCATGCTGCGTAACAACCTGACACTGAAGTCGGGGGTGACCCTGGAGCGCAGGCGGGTGCTCGCCGAAGCCGACGCGTTCGCCCGCGACCACCCGGGGCTGCTGGACCGCTACCTGACCCACACCTTCGGGGTCGACGAGGCGACGGCGGCGTTCGAGATGGCCTCGCGCCCCATGCCTGGCCGCATCAAGATCGTGATCGTGGCCTGACATGGCGAGCCGATTGCAGGAGGCCCTGTCGGGCAAGTCGCAGATCTGGGGCGGCTGGGTGGTTGGTCCGACGGTGCTCGGGCCGGAGGAGTTCGCCGCCGCGGGTTACGACTACGTCGGATTCGATGTCCAGCACGGGTATCTGCGCGACGCCGACGTCGCGCTGATGCTGCGCCGGCTGGAGCACGTTCCGATCGCCACGGTCGTGCGGTTGCCGGGCCCCGACGCGGCGCCGATCGGCAGGGTGCTCGACGCCGGCGCCGACGGTGTGGTGGTAGCGATGGTCGAGTCCGGCGAACAGGCCGCCGCGGCGGTGGCCGCGACCCGGTACGCCCCCGCCGGCGTACGCAGCTTCGGGCCGCTGCGCGCGAGCCTGGGCAGCGATCCGAGGGCGTTGCAGGAACGTGTGTCGGTGTTCGCGATGGTCGAGACCGCCCGTGGTCTCGCCGCGATCGACGACATCTGTGGTGTCGACGGACTGGCTGGAATCTACGTCGGCCCTGCCGATCTCGCGATCTCGATGGGGCACGGCCCGGTCGACGCGTGGACGCACCCCGATGTGCTGGACGCGATGTGTCGCCTCCAGCACGTCGCCACCGGTGCCGGCCTGGTGGCCGGCGTTCACGCCAACACCGGCCTGGTCGGTAATGAGATGGCGCAGAGAGGATTCCGGATGATCACCTTGGCCTCGGAGTCGCAAGCGCTGCGCCGCGGCGCCGCCGCGCACCTGGCCGAGGCGCGCGGGCAGACCGACGCGCCGGCGTCGACGAGGTACTCCTGATGACGCCGAACCGCGTCGCACTGGTCACCGGTGCCGCCCGCGGGCAGGGTGCGGCGATCACAGCCCGGCTGGTGCGCGACGGGTTCTGCGTCGCCGCATGCGATCTGCGTGCTGACGTGTTGCGGCAGACCGTGGCGGAATTCGGCGACAGGGCGGTTGCCGTCGACCTGGACGTCACCTCCGAGGAACAGTGGTGCGGCGCGGTCGCGTCGGTAGTGGAGAGGTTCGGTGCGCTGACTGCACTGGTGAACAATGCCGGTGTGCTGCACCGCGCTCCGTTGTCGGACGAGACTGCGGCAGGCTTCGAAGGTAGCTGGCGGGTCAACTGTCTGGGGCCGTTCCTCGGCATCCAGGCGGCACTGCCGAATCTGCGCGGCGTCCCCAACGCGTCGATCGTGAACACCTGCAGCACCGGGGCGATCCGCCCGTTCCCGAACCACAGCGCCTACGGCTCGTCCAAATGGGCTCTGCGCGGCCTGACCCAGGTCGCCGCCGTCGAGTTGGCGCCTGCGGGGATCCGGGTGAACGCGGTGTTCCCCGGCCCCGTCGAGACACCGATGCTGGATCCGGCCACCCAGTCGCGGCTGGCGGGCGCGGCATTGATGGGCCGCATCGGCAGACCCACCGAGATCGCCGACGCGGTCGCGTTTCTGGTCTCCGAGCATGCCTCCTTCATCACCGGTTCGGAGCTCATCGTCGACGGTGGGCAGTCGCTGCAGATTGGATGACGATCTCTATGGCCAAGACGCTCTCCGTGGCGATCATCGGCGCCGGTCCGGGAGGCCTTGCACTCGGGGTCTTCCTGCGCAAGGCGGGCTTCACCGACTTCACCATCTTCGACCGCGAGGACGGCGTCGGCGGTACGTGGCGCGTCAACACCTATCCCGGCCTGGCCTGCGACGTGAAATCGCACCTGTACTCCTACTCTTTCGAACTGAACCCGCACTGGTCGCGACTGTGGTCGGGCCAGCAGGAGATCCTGGACTACTTCGAACGCTGCGCGCAGCGCTACCGCCTGCACGAGAACCTGCGCTGCAACACCGAGATCGCGTCGGCGGAATGGGTTCCCGAATCCCGCACTTGGCTGCTGACCACCGCCGCGGGCGACGAACACACTTTCGACGTCGTCGTCTCCGCCATCGGGATGTTCACCCAGCCGGTGATGCCCGACCTCGTCGAGGAGGAACCGTTCACCGGGACGATGATGCACACCGCGCGCTGGGATCATTCCGTCGACTTGCGCGGCGTCCGCGTCGCCGTGCTGGGCACGGGATCGACTGCGGCCCAACTGGTCCCGGAGGTCGCCAAGCAGGCGGCCAAAGTGTACTCGGTGCAGCGCTCACCCACCTGGGTGCTGCCCAAACCGGACCGCGAGTACACCGCGCGGGAGAAGTGGGTGTTCGCCCACGTCCCGCTGGCCAAGAAGATCTACCGGACCCGGCTGTGGCTGCGCAGCGAATCGAACATCTCGGTCATCGAGAACGGCAGTGACAAGACCGAGGAATTCACCAGCGTTGCGCTGCGATCGCTGGAAGCGACCGTGCCCGACGAGGAACTCCGCGCCAAGCTGACCCCGGACCATCCGCTGGGCTGCAAGCGTCTGGTGTTCGCCACCGACTACATGCAGACGCTGACCCAGCCGCATGTCGAGGTGGTGTCCAGCCCCGCACGCCGACTCCGGTCGCGATCACTGGTCACCGAGGACGGCACCGAACTCGACGTCGACGTCGTGTTGTGCGCCACCGGATACGCGGCAGCAGATTACCTCGGGCAGATCGAGGTGCGGGGCGCCGACGGGGCGCTGCTGCGTGACACCTGGCGCGACGGGGCGTTCGCCTACCTCGGGATGACCGTGCCCGGTTTTCCCAACTTCTTCATGCTCTACGGCCCCAACACCAACGTCGGCTCCAACAGCGTCATCTTCATTCTGGAGGCGCAGGCGCACTACGTCGTGCGGGCGCTGAAGCACATGCGGCGCAGGAACAGGGCCTACATCGAGGTGCGGTCCGACGTGATGACGCGCTACCTGGAGTCGATCGACGCCTGGATGCAGGGCACCGTGTGGCTGACCCGGTGCAGCAGTTACTTCCGCGCCGCCAACGGCCGCGTGGTGACCCAGTGGCCGCGCAGCGCTCGGGCCTTCTGGCAGATGACGCGCCGGTTCAGGCCGCGCGACTACGTCTTCGCCGCACCGCAGAGCCGGTCGGCCATCCGTGTCGGCGCCCAGACCGCGGGACAGCGGTAGGCCGCCGTGACCGAGCGTGACATCGTCGAGCGTCTCGACCCGGCGCTGCGCCACCTCGCGCAGGCTCGCACCGACCTGTCGCCGCCGGTCCTCGGCGCGGTGCGGGACTCGCTGAACCAACGGCGCGCCGAGACGGCCGAGACCCTCGACCCCGTCGGCGTGGAGATCGAGCAGCGCTTCGTCCCGGTCCCGCACGGGCACCAGGTCGCGGTGCGGATCTACCGCGGCGGACCGCCCGGGTGCGGTGCGGTGATCTATTGCCACTCAGGGGCGTTCGTGCTCGGCAATCTGGACACCGACCACCGGCAGTGCATCGAGCTGGCCCGCCGGGGACGATGCATCGTGCTGTCGGTCGACTACCGGCTGGCCCCCGAACACCCGTACCCGGCAGCGCTCGACGATGCCGCCGCCATCCTGGACTGGGCGGCCCACAGTGCCGCAGAGCTCGGTGTCGATGCCGCGACGATCGCCGTGGCGGGCAGCAGTGCCGGAGCGGCCCTGGCGGCGGGCCTCGCGCAACGGGCCGCGGCCGGCGACGCGCCGCCTGTGGTGTTCCAGATGCTGCACCAACCGGTGCTCGACGACCGTCCGTCGCCGTCGAAGGCGGAGTTCACCACCACGCCGGGGTTCGACGGCGAAGCCGTGCACTGGATGTGGCGGCACTACGGGGCGGACGGGCCGGTTCCAGATGACGCGGTGCCGGCCCGCGCGCAGGACTTCTCCGCAGTGGCGCCCGCCTTGATCACCTGCTCGGAGCTCGATCCGCTGCGTGATGAAGCGATCGACTATGCGCTACGACTGCTGTGGTCGGGTGTAGCCACCGATCTGCATGTGTTCAGCGGCACCTGCCACGGTTTCGATTCGCTGGTCCCGGAATGGGAGATCAGCGAAGCGCTCTTCAACCTCCAGGGTGCGGCGTTACGCCGTGCCTTCGTTCGCTAATTCCCGGGCGATCGCCTGGTGGTAGGCGTCGATGTTGGCCGGGTTCACGATCCGGAAGAAGCCGTCGGGCATCGGCGCGTCCTTGTACGCCTCCACCGTCATGGTCCTGCTGAACAGGGTGATTCCCTCGCCGGGCCGGGTGAACTTGTACTGGACGCTGATCCGGCCGGGCATACCGCCGTTGCCGTCCCGGTCGTGGCCGAGGTTGCCCACGGAGTTGAACATCCACAACTTCGGCCGCATCGCGATGGCCAGATGCCAGGTGAAGATCCGTTCGGCGTCCGGGCCGGTCTCGGTCCAGGTGTCACCGACCTCCAGCGGCAATTTGTCCGGCACCTTCCCGACGTGCGCGCTGCCCGGATACGTCTTCGTCCAGTTCACCGGATTGGTCACGAAGTCGTAGATGACTTCGGGGGACTGGGTGAACGCGGTCTCCGACGTCGTCGTCACGATTCCCACACCGACTCCTCTTCGACGTCCCACCTGCTTTACAAATCCACGCCATAATGTCACGCTGCGGAGTGGCTTGCCACAGCAGTGCCGGGAGCGGGAGGTATCACGATGGACTTCTCCGAAGTCGCACTGTCCGAGGAGGACAGAGCTTTCCAGGCAGAGCTGCGGGAATTCCTGGCGTCGGTGGTGACTGACGACGTCATCGCCAGGGACCGGCGCACAGGCGATAACTTCGACGAGACGGTCCACCTGGCTCTCGGATCAGCGGGGTATCTCGAACGGGACTGGCGCGCCGCGCACGACGAGGGCTTCACCCCGGTCCAACGGCGGATCTGGGAGCTGGAGATCGGACGGGCGCACACACCGTGGTTCCACTGGGGCACCACGTCGATGGTCGCGAATGCGGTCGACCGGTTCGGGTCCGACGAGCTGAGGGACGAAATCTTGCCCGAGGTGCTGAGCGGACGGTTCCGGCTCTGTCTGGGCTACACGGAGCCCGAGGGCGGCTCCGACGTAGCCACGTGCAAGACCCGCGCGGTGCGTGACGGTGACGGGTGGATCATCAACGGCTCGAAGATGTTCACGTCGAACGCCCACCACGCGCAGTACGTCTTCCTGATCACCAACACCGACCCGGCGGCGCCCAAACATCAGAGCCTGACGATGTTCCTGGTGCCACTCGACTCGGCCGGCGTCGACATCCAGCCGATCCGGACCGTTGACGGCGACCGCACCAATATCACCTACTACAGCGATGTGCGCGTGGATGACAGATACCGGGTCGGCGCCGTCAACGGCGGCTGGGCCGTGCTGCGGGAGGCGCTCAACGCCGAGCACGGCACCGTCGAGCGTGACGCCGGCGGGCTGAGCAAGATCGCAGTCATGTCCGAACACGCGTTACTACTCGCCGACGAGGTCGACCGGGTGGCCGGCGAGGTATTCGCGAACGGGCGGCTCGACGACGACTCGGTGGCATATCGGCTGGGGCGCAGCATCGCCCGATTGGAAGCGGCCCTGAGCACGCCGGAGATGTTCGGCCGGGTGGCCATCGCGCAGACGCTCCGCGACATCACCCCGGAACTGATGGACGTCCGCGGGGCGGTGGCCGCGGTGCCGGACGGACTCAGCGGCGAGTACCTGTTCCGGTTGGCCGGGCCGACCGGCATCTACGGCGGCACGCTCGAGGTGTTCCGCAACATGATCGCCCAGCACGTCCTCGGGCTCGGCCGGCCGAACTATTCGCCGCCCCGCTAAAAGGGCGGGTCGTTGCCGCCCGGGCCTTCGGCGCGTGTTTCGGCGTTGCGTTGTCGTTCTGCGGTGATGTAGGCGGCGCGGCCCTGCGCGCGGGTGCGTGTGCGCCGGGGCATCATCGCCCCGCGGTTGTCGGTCATGGGGACGGTGGGTGGGTCACCGGTCCAGAGGGTGGCCGTCGGCCTGCACAGGGCCGGGAAGAGGAGACGGCAGCCGGGGTGGGTGGTGTAGGTGTGGCCGGTGGGCGAGGTCCAGGTGATGGTGCCGTCGGGGTCTTGACGGTCACGCCACCCGCCGAGTCCGGTCCAAAAAGTTTTCAGCAAATGATGAAAACGGCACAGACACTTCAAGTTTGACGCGTGCGTGGGCCCGACAGGGTGCGGGACGGTGTGGTCGATGTCAGCGGTGGTGGCAGGTTGGTCACAGCCGGGGAAGCGACAGGTCAGATCGCGGCAACGCACGAACTCAGCAAGCGCGGCCGACGGGGTGTAGCGAGGCTGCGGCCCGGAATTGCCGGGGTGGACGACTTCGCGGATTTTGGCGCCGTCGAGCATGGCGTCGAAGAACGGCGCAGGCATGAACCCGGCCCCGAAGATATAGCCCGAGCGCCCCGGGACCAGGGTGGGTGCGCTGCGCCGCGGTGTGGCCGCCGTGCCCCCACCCCGCGGCCCGTCAGACTCGGCGCCGCCGGGCGGGTCGTCGCGCAGTTCGGCGGGCGCCCGGTCGGTGTCTGCCTGCTGCTTGGTGGTGTGGTCGGTGAGGGCGTAGACGATGATCTCGCGCACTGGGCGGGGGTTGGTGGCAGCCTCGCAATCCCCGTTGCCGCAGCGGCAGGCCAGGGTGGTGATCCCGTGGAACAGGGCGGCCAGGGCGTCCTTGCGGCGGTCGTCGAGGGTGCGGGGATCGGCGTCGCAGACGCTGTAGGCCATCGCGGTCAGGGTGCGTTCCCCAGCAGCGGCGTCACCGTCGAACATCCGCGCCCACACCGTGGTGAACCCAGGCGCGTCACCGAGGTTGCCGAACTCGATCGTGCGCCCCAAGTCGCCTCCACGGCTTTGGCGCACGGCGTCGGGGTCGTGGCGTTCGACGATGGTGTCGATCTCGGCTTCGGTCTTCTTCACCGACAACGGTCCCCAACCGAGGATGTCGGCAGCCAGGTCGGCGTCGACGGCGGCGATCAAGTCCGGGTCGGTGATCAGGTCGGTGCGGGTGATGATCGCGCGCACCAACATCTCGCTGATCAGCCCCTGCAGGAACAGCGCCCCGAGTTTGGGGAGGCGGTCGCGCAGCACCACCGCGCGGTAGGCCTGGTGCAGCGCCAACCCGTGGGTGATCCGATACGCCGCGGCCAGTTCGGCGGTGACCGCGGCTTCGGGGTCGACCCACCAGTCCAGTCGGTCTTCGGGGGCGAGGTCGACGCGGCGGGTGAACAGTTCGGCCATCACCGCCAGCTTGCGGGCACACACCGCGTTCTCCATCCGCGAGGCGGTCGCGGCGGCGTCGATGAGCTCGGCATCCGAGAGCCCGGTGAGCTGGCCGGGCTCCGGAACCGATACTTCGAACATGTGTGCGATTCTACCGGCGGGCTGTGACGAATCAGGTCGGTAGTTGGCCGGCTGTGAACCGATTCGCCAATTGTGGATAAGCATGCGTGAAGCGCCTGGCGGGCGCCGAAGCTCCGATCAGAGCTGGGGAATCACTTCCCCTGCCAGCAGTTCGAGCGTGCGATCGGAACCCCGATCGTGCGTGAAAAGCACGATCTGCCCGAAGCCCATTTCGACCAGCCCCCCGAGCCGATCGACCATCACTGCCGGCGTGCCGATCAAGTCGGTGTCGTGTAGCCCGAAACCTTCACCACCGAACCGCTTTTCCGCCAGGCCTCGCACCTTCGGCAGCGCGGCGTCGTCCGGTGCCAGCGCCATCACCGCCTCGATCGAGAGCGTGATGGTGTCCGGGTCGCGGCCGACGTCGTCGCAGATGGACCGCAGGGCAGCGATCTTCTCCTTGATCTGGCCCAGTGCGTAGGTCGGTACGTTCCACACGTCGGCATATCGCGCCACCAGAGGGAGCGTGAACTTCTCGCCGACGCCGCCCACGACGATGGGGGGCCGCGGCTGCTGCACCGCTCCCGGTTTGATCGGCATGTCGGGCACGGTGAAATGATTGCCCGCAAAGTCGATCCGCTCTTCGGTGAAGGCCTGATGCAAGATCTGCAATGTCTCGCCGAGCTGTTCGGAGCGTTCGGCGAAGGTGCCCCACGGCAGACCGGCCCGGCGGTGTTCGTCCTCGATCGATCCGCTGCCGATGCCCAGGCTCAGCCGGCCGCCGGAGATCTGATCCAGCGTGGTGGCCATCTTGGCCAGCGTGACCGGATGCCGAAACTGATTGCACAGCACCATATGTCCGACCCGCAGACGGTCAGTGCGGCTGAGCAGCGCGGTGGCCAGCGTCCAGGCCTCCATCGACGGATAGTCGGGCATGCCGGGCCCGTACAGGTGGTCGTAGAGCCACAGCGATTCGATGCCGAGTTCTTCGCAGCGCCGGGCGCGGTGCAACACCTCGTCGAATGAGAAGCCCATCTGGGGCAGGTAGATGCCGATCTCCGGCCTGCTCATCACCCTCCCCATCGACAGTGCTGTACTTTCGGTCGCCTGCATGGTAACGACATTCTCGCAAGGTGAGAAGCAAATTCTGACGACGACGAGACGTAAAGGGCTGCCCATGCGGTTCGCGATCACCCATCCGATGCACAGCCATCCCTACAACCCCGAGCTCGTCACGGGCGCGGGGATCGCGAAGGTGGCTGCGGCCGCTGAGAAGGCAGGGTTCGCCGGCTTCGGCTTCACCGACCATCCCGCGCCGACCCAACGGTGGCTGGAGGCCGGTGGACACGACGCACTCGATCCTTTCGTGGCGATGGGATTCGCCGCCGCCCACACCACGACGCTGCAGCTGATCCCCAACATCGTGGTGCTGCCGTACCGCAACCCCTTTGTCGTGGCCAAAGCCGGTGCGACGCTGGACCTGATCTCCGAGGGCAGGTTCACCCTCGCGGTGGGCGTGGGCTACCTCAAGCGCGAATTCACCGCCCTTGGTGTGGATTTCGACGAGCGGGCGGTACTCTTCGAAGAGGCGTTGCAGGTGATCCGCGAGGTCTGGACCAGCGATGACATCACCTTCGACGGCAAGCATTTCAGCGCCACAGGCATCACCGCGCATCCGAGGCCGGTCAGCGCTCCGCATCCGCCGATCTGGGTGGGTGGCAACACCTCGGCCGCGCGGGCGCGGGTCGCGAGGTACGCGCAGGGCTGGTGTCCGTTCCGGGCCCCGGCTGTGCTGGCGCAGACCGCCCGTACGGCGCCGTTGGAGACGGTGGACCATCTCCAGGCCGGTGTGGACGATCTGCGCCGTCGCCTGGAGGGCGAGGGCCGCGATCCGTCGGACATCGACATCACGTTCACCAACGATGCGGGTGGCGCTCCCGGTGCCGCGGACTTCAACGCCGACGAGTTCCTTTCCGGCGTCGCCGATCTCGAGAAGGCCGGAGTCACCTGGATTCAGGTGAGCGTGCCGGGGGACAGCCTCGCGCACACGCTGGAGGCCATCGAGGAGTTCGGCGGATCGGTCATCGGGGCGTAGTAGCCGCGACACGCGTCGCATCGGTGCCGGTCACCCGGCGACCTTGACAAGGGTCTTGCCGATGTTGGCTCCGGTGAACAGACCGTTGAGTGCGTCGACGCAGGACTCGATGCCGTCGAAGATGTGCTCGCGGTGGGTGATCAGCCCCTGCTCCTCCCAGCTCCGCAGCGCCGCGAACGCCTCGTCGAAGCGGCCCCATTCGTCGAGGGCGTTGAATCCCTGCATCATCGCGGTCTTGGACAGCAGATTGACGTAGTTGGCCGGCCCCGGATGCTCACCGGTGAGGTAGCTGGAGATGACCCCGCAGAGCACCACCCGCGCCTTCTGGGCGAGCCGGCCGAGCACCGCGTCAAGGATCGGGCCGCCGACGTTGTCGAAATACACGTCGACCCCACGCGGGCAGTGCTCCCGCAGCGCCGCGCGCAGGTCGTCGTTGCGGTAGTCGATGCAGGCGTCGAAGCCGAAGTCCTCCACCACCGCACGGCATTTGTGCGGGCCGCCGGCGATGCCCACCACCCGCGCACCCGCGATCTTGGCGATCTGCCCGGCGACCGAGCCGGTGGCCCCGGCGGCGGCCGACACCACGACCGTCTCGCCCGGTTGCGGACGTCCGATGCCCGTCATGCCGAAGTACGCGGTGGCGCCGGTGGGGCCGTAGATGGACATCACCGCGAGCTGATCCACCTGGTCGCCCGGGCCCGGCACCGGTGTGGTGAAGAGGTCGTCGCGGACGATCGTGTATTCCTGGAACCCGGTCAGCGTGGTCACGATGTCCCCGACCGCGTAGGCGGCACAACGGGATTCGACGACCTCGCCGATCCCCGCCGCGCGGATCACCTCGCCGAGCTGCACCGGGGGAAGGTAGCTCGGCTGATCGTCGAGCCAGGTCCGCACCGCCGCATCGATGCCCACGTACGTCGTACGCACCAGTGCCTCACCGTCGGCGGGTTCCGGCACGGGGGCGGTCACCAGTTCGGTGTCGCCGGGGGCGACCAACCCGTGCGGTCGGTGGCGCAACACGATCTGTCGGTTCGTCAACGTCGACACCCGGCCGAACCTACCGAAGCGACACGGCCGCCGAGCCCCTATCGGGTCACAACCGCCACAGCGCCTCCTGCGTCGTGGTGGCGATCAACGTGCCGGCGGTGTCGTAGAGCGAGCCCTGGACCAGGCCGCGGGAATCGCCGACGTTGAGCCGGTGCACCTCGTAGCGGTGCCAGTTGTGCGGTGTGAAGGGCCGGTGGAACCACACTGAGTGGTCCAGGCTGGCCGCAAAGGTCCCCGACCCTGCTTCCGGCTCCAGCGGCGCCCCGGACGGCCGCGCCACCGGCACCGGACCGAAGTCGGACAGGAACGTCAGCGTGCATGCCCGGATCAGCGGGTCGCCCTCGATCTCGTCGCGGGTGCGGATCCAGAACGGCGGTACCGCGAACACCGAATCGTCGTCGGGCCTGGTGCGGATGTCGAAGCGGTCGGCGAACTCGATGTCCGGTTCCTTGCCCCCGGCTTCGGTCAGGGTCACCGACTGCGCCGGGGTGGGGTGCTCATCGGGGCCGAGCTCGGGGACGTGGAACGACGCGATCATCTCCAGGATCACTGCGCCCTGCTGGATTGCGGTGACGCGGCGGGTGTCGAAGGAGCGCCCGTCCCGGGTGCGCTCCACGTGGAGTTCGACCTCGACCCCGTAGCGGCCGCCCCGCACGAAATACAGGTGTAGCGACTGAGGCAGCTTGCCGGCGCCGACCGTGGCGCCGGCCGCCGCCAGCGCCTGCGCGGCGATCAGACCGCCGAACAACCGCGACCCGGGACCGGCGGCCGCCGGGCAGGCCACAAATACGTCGTCGCGGCAGTCCAACCGCACTAGATCGGCGATCCAGCTCTGTTTGACACCTGTCACAAGAAGTCGACCCTAGCGGGCCGCAACTGATCCCGGCAGGTCGGCGGTCATGTCGACCTTGTCGCCGTCGAAACTGAGCATGTCTTTGATTCCCAGGCTCTCGGGCAGCGGGTCCGCATAGCTCCACGCCACGTCCTCGACGACGGTCCCCTCGACGACCGCGGTCCAGTACGTGGCGTAGCCCTTGTAGTTGCAGTAACTGGTGGTGTCCGACCGCCGCAGCGCGTCCGTTCGGACGAACGCCGGGGCCACGTAGAGCCGAGGCTGCAGCGCCGTCTCGAACACGATCACCGTGTCGTCGGTGTCGACGAGCGTGCTGCCCCCTACGGTCACCCGCAGTCTCCGTGCGGTGGGGCGGCAGTCCACCCGGTGGTACGGGTTGGGCGGGTAGTGCACCAGACGGCGCCCCTCTTCCAGCCAGGTGTCGACCGCGGTCCAGGCCACCACGACATAACCGGGCAGCTCTGGAACCGGCGTGCTCGGCAGCTCGCCGATGTCGGCGGATCGGAACGCGTAGCTCAGCGGCGCACCCCTGCGGTGCACCATCCACGCGTCCTCGGTGTCGATCACCGGAAGGCCGTCGAGAAACGCCTGTACGCGCCGCGGATGCGGCTCAAGGTAGACCAGGTCTCCGGCGACCGGCGGACTGAACCGACCGGCACGCTCCCGGCTGAGTGGACCGTTCCCGGCCACCAGGCTCATCGAAGATCCCCGGCCCCAACAACTCTCGGACAAATCACAGCGGTTTCCCTTCGCTCGGCGACGTCCTGCAGGAGTTTACAAACTCCTGGTGGATTGTCACAGCAGCGTCCGTCTTCGAGGGCCCGGACGGTGAGACATTCCTGACATCGCCCCCGCGGGAACGGCGATTCGGGCGACCGCGCACCGGCGAAGTGGCGAAAATCGACGAAACGGGTACCACGTTGCAGGCCGGGTGGACGACGAACGAGGTGGCGGGTGAAACGACTCAACGGCGTGGACGCCATGATGCTCTACAGCGAGACGCCGGAAATCCACATGCACACCTTGAAGGTCGGCGTGCTCGATGTGACCGCCGTCGACGGCTTCGACTTCGAGTTCTTCCGCCGGGCCGCGCTGCCGCGGCTGCACGCGCTGGCGCCGTTGCGCTACCAGCTGGTGGACATACCGCTGAAGTTCCATCACCCGATGTGGGTGCAGAACGCGCAGATCGACGTCGACTACCACATCCGCCGCGCGCGGGTGCCGGCTCCCGGCGGGCGGCGCGAGCTCGACCAGCTCATCGGCGAGATCGCGAGCACGCCGCTGGACCGCCGATACCCGCTGTGGGAGATGTATGTCGCAGAAGGATTGGCGGGCAACAGGATTGCCGTGATCCACAAGGTACATCACGTGCTCGCCGACGGTGTCGCGTCGGCGAATCAGCTAGCGATGGCGATCCAGCCCCGCGAGCCCGAGGTGGGGGGTCAGCTCGCCGAGGTGCCCCCGGACTCGACAGCGCCGCGCGCCCTACTAAAGGCCGCGGCCCGCGATCACGTGCGTCAGCTGCGCCGGCTGCCCAGGTTGGTCAACGAAACCGCCGCCGGTGTCTCGCGGGTGCGCAGGCAGGCCCGCGAGCGTGGCCGGCATCCCGACCTGGCGCGCAACTTCGCGCCGCCGCCGACCTTTCTCAACCATGTGGTGACGCCGGGCCGCCGCTTCGCCACCGCCCCGCTGGCGCTCGCGGACGTCAAGGAGACCGCCCGACACCTCGGGGTCACCCTCAACGACATCGTGCTCGCCACGGCGGCCGGAGCTCTGCGTGAACTGCAGCTGCGCTACGACAAGAAGGCCGACTCGCCGTTGATCGCGGGTGTGCCCGTCAGTTTCGACACCTCACCCGGGCGGCTCGTCGGTAACGAATTCACTTACATGACACCGTCTTTACCGGTTCATGTACCCGATCCCATCGCGCGGGTGCGGCTCACCGCGACCGCGACCGCCATCGCGAAGGAGAACCACGGCCTGCTCGGGCCGACACTGCTGCCGTCCTGGTTGACCTATCTGCCGCCGGCCGCCACTCCGCCGATCTTCCGGACGCAGGCCCGCCGGGTGGAGTCCGCGATGGTGATGAACCTGACCATCTCCAACGTGCCGGGCCCGAAGGAGCGGGGGGTGATAAAGGGTGCGGTCGTGGACGAGATCTACTCGGTGGGGCCGATCGTCGCGGGCAGCGGGATGAACATCACGGTGTGGAGCTATGTCGACCAACTGTCGATCTCGGTGCTCACCGACGACCGGACGCTGAAAGACCCGCACGAGGCGACCGACGCGCTGATCGCCTCGTTCGCCGAGATTCGCGCCGCGGCCGGTCTGTCCGACAAGCTGACACCTGTCGAGAAGACCCTGCCGCTGGCTCCGGCCCTCTGAACCTCGGAACCTGTTGATCGGCGCGCGCTTTCGCGGCGTCGCAGGTCCTGCCGCTGCGCGCGGAAATCGGATGGAGACTTTACAGATCGACTCCAAAATGTCACCCTGTCTGGAGTGTCACGCGATGCGCGACGCAGACTGGAGGCAGACGGTGAGAGGCCGGACGTTCGAGACAGACGACTTCGCGCAGTTCGAACGACGGCGGTCCGGGGTTCGCATCGCCGGCGAGACCCTGCGCACCTACGACCTGACCGTGTTCGCCGCCGACGTCGACGGCGTGGTCGGCGCCGCGGGCGGTTGGCTGTGCGACCGGGCGCGGGCGGGCTGGCAGGTCACCGTCACGATTCCGCCGGGCCACGACACCCGGGCCCTGAGGATCCTCGGCGTTGACGTCGAGGTGCAGGAGTCCCTCCTCGAGGCGCTGTGCGGTACCGCAGGCGCAGCCGTGGCGATGGACGCGCGAGTGCTGCGGGAGAACGCCGGGTTGCGGGCAGAAATGTCGGCTCTGGCCGACACTGCCCGCGCCGAGATCACCGTCTGGGGCGATGCGGGCTCGTTCGGTCCCGACGGACGATTCGACCGGGTAAGGCACCGGCTCAGTGCCGCCGCCCGTGCGTTCAAGAGCAGGGCATTGCAGACAACCGGTCAGATCGTTGCCGATCTGACCGTCGAGGAATTCGTCAGCGCGGCGCTCTGGTATCCGCCGGACGGCGCCGATCTGGTGCCGCTCCCGAATCGCTAGTGGACGCCGGCGCCCGCCGTTACTGCGTGTCGCGGTGGCGGTGGATGTACCAGCTGCGCGCGACGAACGCGAGCACCACGGCCGCGAAGCCGACCATGAACCAGTCCTCCACCCGTCCGGTGTGATTGCCGTGGATCATCAGCAGCAGGAAGCCCGCCACCAGCAGCCCACCGATCTGGTAGAAGCGGTAGTTCTCCGTCGACCAGCCCCATTCGGCAGACGGCACGTCCTCGACGTCGACACCAGTGCGTCGTTCCACCTCGGTGCTTGCCACGGCTGCTCCTCATGATCGGGCTGACAGTCAACGGTCATTCTGACACAGGCCTACTACGGACCGCCGTAGACCTTGGGCCTACTCGGTAGGCTGGGCGGTCATGGCACCGCAGGTCCTGCAGGACAAGGTCGTTTTCATCACCGGCGCGGCACGCGGCCAGGGCCGCGCCCATGCCGTTCGGTTCGCCGAGGAGGGCGCCGACGTCATCGCGCTGGATCTGTGCGACCAACTCGAGTGCGTCGCCTACCCGATGGCCACCCCCGAGGACCTTGACGAGACGGTGCGGTTGGTCGAGAAGACCGGCCGCCGGATCGTGGCCGAGCAGGGCGACGTCCGCGACCGGAACCGGCTCGCCGACGTGGTGGCCAAGGGAGTGGCAGAATTCGGCCGGCTCGACTTCGTACTCGCCAACGCCGGCATTCTTCCTGCCGCCGGAGCGCAGGGCCGCGACATCACCGCGTTCACCGACGCGATCGCCGTGATGCTGAACGGGGTGTATTTCACCATCGAGGCCGCCCTGCCCGCGCTGCTGCGCAACCCAGACGGCGGCGCGATCGTGATCACCAGTTCGGCAGCCGGGTTCACCTCCGTGAGTACCGAATTCGCCACCATGAACCACGGCGCGGCCGGCTACACCGCCGCCAAGCACGGCGTCGTCGGGGTCATGCGCCACTTCGCCCGCTCGCTGGCCGAGAAGAACGTCCGGGTCAACTCCGTGCACCCCGGCGGCGTGGCCACGCCGATGGTGCTCAACGAGGCACTGGCCGAGTGGGCCGGCGAGCACCCGTCGTTCAGCGCCGCGCAGCAGGCGCTACTGCAACTGCCGATGATGGAACCGCACCACGTCAGCGACACGATGGTCTACCTGTGTGGGCCGTCGGGCCGCTATCTGACCGGCGCTGCGATCCCGTTGGATGCGGGCCAGACGCTGAAGTAGTCAGCCGATGGCGCCGTACCGGCTTTAGCCGATGGCGCCGTACCGGCTTTAGCCGATGGCGCCGTACCGGCGCAGCGCCTCGGCGCGTTCCCGCCCGTGGTCGACGATCGGTGCCGGATAGTCCTCGGGCCGGTCGGCCCCGAGGTCGTGCACGTCGTCGACACCGGCCAGCTCGGGCACCCAGCGCCGCACGTAGTCACCGGACGGATCGAACTTCTTGCCCTGGGTCGTCGGGTTGAACACCCGGAAGTACGGTGCGGCGTCGGTGCCGCAGCCGGCCGCCCACTGCCAGCCGTGCTGATTGTTGGCCATGTCGCCGTCGACGAGCTGTTCGAGGAACCAGCGGGCACCCCACTGCCACGGCAGGTGCAGATCCTTGACCAGAAACGACGCCGCGATCATCCGCACCCGGTTGTGCATGAAGCCGACCTCGGCCAGCTGCCGCATACCGGCGTCGACGATCGGGAAACCGGTCCTGCCCTTCTTCCAGGCCTCGAAGGATGTCTCGGCATCCTGGCCGTCGTCGACCTCGATCGTGTCGAAACTCCGGTTCCAGTTCCACCACGTGCTGTCCGGCCATTCACACACCACCGAGGCGTAGAAATCCCGGAACGCCAGCTCGCGCAGATAGGCCTGCGCGCCGTTGCCTCGGCCCAGATCGGCGGCCATCGTCCGCGGATGAATCGCCCCGAATTTCAGATGCGCCGACATGCGGCTGGTGGCCGAAAGATCGGGACGGTTGCGGTCCTCCGCGTAGCCGGTGAGCCCATCGGCGACGAACTGTCGCCACGCCCGCAGCGCCGCCGTCTCGCCGGCGGGGAGCTCGAGCTCAACCCCGGCGTCGGGGATCTGCACCGCGCGAGCGCCCTTCACGTCGGACGGGTGGATCCAGTGCGCCGACTTCGGCCCCGATTCGGCGGGGCGGCGCCAGCCGTGCTTGCGCCACGCCGCGAAGAACGGCGTGAACACCTTGTAGGGGGTGCCGTCGCCCTTGGTCACGCGGCCGGGGGAGACCAGGTAGGGCGAGCCGGTCGCCACCAACTCGATGTCGCCGAGCGCGTCGCGCACCTGGTCGTCGCGACGCCGGCCGAACGGGGTGAAGTCCTGCGACACGTGCACCGACGATGCCCCGATGGCTTTCGCGAGAGCGGGGATCCGGGTCCCGGGATGGCCCTCGGTCACCAGCAGCCGCCCGTCGAGCCGGTCATGTACGTCGCGCAGCGCGTCGTACAGGTATTGCAGCCGCCGTGGACCCG
This sequence comes from Mycobacterium sp. ZZG, assembly GCF_054786995.1. NCBI lineage: Bacteria > Bacillati > Actinomycetota > Actinomycetes > Mycobacteriales > Mycobacteriaceae > Mycobacterium > Mycobacterium sp. ZZG. Next base: position 45,395 of record NZ_JBTBFV010000003.1, on the reverse strand, counting down.
ACGAAGCCTTCAGCCGGGGGTCGAGCACATAGCAGGCCAGCACCTCGGTGTCGGCGCCGTCGACGTCGGCGGCGGCCAGCAGGGCCGGAAGGTCGGAGAGCCGCAGATCGCGGCGCAACCACAACACGGCGGGCATGTCGTTGATGCTGCCCCCAAACTCCGCTAGAGAAACAGGAGCCGGCGAAAGTGACGAAAGGGTAAGCACTGTGCAGTTCTGGTCGGGTGCGGCATTCCTGAAGGCGACCGAGGCCGTGCCGCTGGCGCGGATGCTCGACGAAGCCGGATACGACGGCATGGTGACTTCCGACCACATGATCTATCCGCGCGCGCTGAACTCGGTCTATCCCGATTCGGCGAGCGGGGCGCCGCCGTGGCAGCCCGAGACCGAATGGCCGCACGCGTGGGTGCTGACCGGGGCGATGGCTGCGGTCACCGCCCGGTTGCGGTTCTCCAACGCCGTGTACATCGCGCCGGCCCGGCCGCTGCTGGAGGTGGCCAAACAGGTCGCCACCGCGGCGGTGTTGTCCGGCGGGCGGGTGAGCCTGGCCGCAGGCATCGGCTGGATGCGCGAGGAGTACGCGTTGATGGGCCAGGATTTCCGCACCCGCGGCAGACGGCTCGACGAGATGATCCCGGCGCTTCGGGCGCTGTGGCAGGGCGGCTGGGTGTCCTGGAGCGGTGAGCACTACCGGGTGCCCGAGATGATGATCGAACCGCACCCGCCGGGCCCGGTGCCGATCCTGACCGGGGGAGAGTCCGAGGCCGCGCTGCGGCGCGCCGCCCGGCTGTGTGACGGCTGGGTCGGGTACGCCTACCGGTGGGACGACGCGGTCGGCTACGCGCGCCGACTCACCGAACTGCGGCGAGAGTACGGTCGGGCCGACGAGCCGTTCGACATCCTGCTGGCCCTGATGGAGCCCGCCTCCCCCGATCTGTATCTGCGCGCCGAGGAGGCCGGCATCACCTCGGTGATGGTCGCGCCGTGGCTGGGCGCCGAGACCGGGGGCGTCCGCGGCGTGGAACGGTTCCGCGCGCCGATCGAGCGGTTCGCCGAGACCGTGATCGCGAAGGTGCGACGCTGACCAGACCTTCCCGCCCCAACTCCGGTGGACAGGAGGATCCCCCGCACCGGCCGGGGGAACTGCGTGCGGGGGATCCTCTGCAGTGGTGCTGATCCGGCTACGCTGCCGGCGGCATCAGCACCGTGTCGATCAGGTACACCGTGGCGTTGGCCGTCTGCACGCCGCCGCACACCACCGACGCGTCGTTGACCAACAGGTCGTCGACGGACCCGGTCACGGTGACCGGAGCGCCCTGCACCGTCACGTGCTCACCGACCACCTGGTCAGGGGCGGCCTGGCCCGGCACCACGTGATAGGTCAGGATGCTGGTCAGCAGGTCGGCGTCGGTCTTGAGTGTCTCGATCGTGGCGGGGTCGATCTTGGCGAACGCGTCGTCGGTCGGCGCGAACACGGTGAACTCGCCGCCGTTGAGCGTGTCGACGAGGTTCACATGCGGGTTGAGCTGACCGGAGACGGCCTGGGTCAGCGTGGTCAGCAACGGGTTGTTCGACGCCGCAGTTGCCACCGGCGAAGCCGCCATCCCCTGCACCGACCCGGGGCCGTCCGGGACCTGCTGCACGTAGCCCGCGCACCCCGGCCCGACCGGCGCCGCGGAGGCCGTCGCGGCCGCTCCGAAGGACAGCCCGACGGCGGCTGCCACCGCGATGCCCGCACCGGCCAGAGACTTCAACTTGACGGTCATGATCGTGAATTCCTTTCCTGCAGTGATGGATTGGTGGATCAGTTAGCGGGCGGCATGAGGACGGTGTCGATCATGTACACGGTGGCGTTGGCAGTCGTGACCCCGCCGCACACCAGTCCGGCCTCGTTGACCTTGAGGTCGTTGCCTGCGCCGGTGACCGTGACGGGTGCGCCCTGCACCGTGGTGTGCTCGCCGGCGACCTGGTCGGGCGCGGCCTGGCCTGGCACCACGTGGTAGGTCAGGATGCTGGTCAGCAGGTCGGAGTCGGTCTTGAGCGTCTCGATCGTGGCGGGGTCGATCTTGGCGAACGCGTCGTCGGTCGGGGCGAACACGGTGAACTCGCCGCCGTTGAGCGTGTCGACGAGGTTGACGTTCGGGTTGAGCTGACCGGACAGCGCCTGGGTCAGTGTGGTGAGCATCGGGTTGTTCGACGCGGCCACCGTCACCGGATCGGCCGCCATCCCGGCCACGGAGCCGGGCCCGTCCGGAACCTGCTCGGCGTAGGCCGCGCAACCCGAACCGATGAGGTCGGCCGCGGGATCCGCCATCGGCGCCGCCGACGACGTCGTCATCCCGTTGGTCGCCGACTCCATGGCCGACGAGGCTGTGACGCTGGCCGACGTCGCGGTGCTTTCGGCTTCCTCGCTCGAACAAGCGGCACCGAAGAGGGCCACGGCAGCGATTCCTGCCACAGCAGCGGTCTTCCGACGAGCTGTCATCATTTCCTGATCCCTTTCGTCAAGTACGGGGCTCCGTTGCCCGCACTGGAGTTCGCACACGGGTGATTCCCAGCTGCCGTGCCTGCGGATGGGTCCCAGGCGCCGACGTCACACTCGCGTCACACTTGGAGACCGGGGCCGCGCGACCGGCACAATGGGTCGGTGAGCGAAAGCGGAGCGCGACGGCGTGTGCTGATCCTGGGCAGCACAGGCTCCATCGGTACCCAGGCGCTCGAGGTGATCGCCGCCAACCCGGACCGCTTCGAGGTCGTCGGGCTCGCGGCCGGCGGCGGCAATGCCGACCTGCTGGCGCGGCAGCGTGCCGAGACCGGGGTGACCAACATCGCCGTCGCCGACGAGGCCGCCGCGGCCGCGCTGGGCGGGACCATGTACTCGGGTCCCGACGCCGCCACCCGTCTCGTCGAGAACACCGAGGCCGACGTGGTGCTCAACGCGCTGGTCGGGGCGCTGGGCCTGAAACCCACGCTGGCCGCCCTGGCCACCGGCGCGCGGCTGGCGCTGGCCAACAAGGAGTCTTTGATCGCGGGCGGTCCGCTGGTGCAGAAGGCGGCCGCCCCGGGCCAGATCGTGCCGGTCGACTCGGAACACTCCGCGCTGGCGCAGTGCCTGCGCGGCGGCAGCGGCGACGAGGTCGCGAAGCTGGTGCTCACCGCGTCCGGGGGGCCGTTCCGCGGCTGGACCGCGGAGCGACTCGAGGACGTCACCCCCGAGCAGGCCGCTGCGCACCCCACCTGGTCGATGGGCCCGATGAACACCCTGAACTCGGCCTCGCTGGTGAACAAGGGGCTCGAACTGATCGAGACGCACCTGCTGTTCGGGATCGACTACGACCGCATTGAGGTGGTGGTGCATCCGCAGTCGATCGTGCACTCGATGGTCACGTTCACCGACGGGTCCACCCTCGCGCAGGCCAGCCCGCCTGACATGAAGCTGCCGATCGCGCTCGCACTGGGGTGGCCGTCACGCGTCCCCGGCGCCGCGGCGGCCTGCGATTTCACCACGGCCTCGCGCTGGGATTTCGAACCGCTCGACGACGACGTGTTCCCGGCGGTGGCGCTGGCCCGCGAGGCCGGCCGGGGTGGCGGCTGCCTGACCGCGGTCTACAACGCCGCCAACGAGGAGGCGGCGGCGGCGTTCCTCGCCGGACGGATCCGGTTCCCGGCCATCGTGCGCACCGTCGACCATGTGCTGCGCGCTGCCGACCGATGGGCGGCCGAACCAGCTACCGTGGATGACGTACTCGACGCCCAGGACTGGGCCCGTGATCGGGCCCGACAGGCGGTCGAGCAGGAACCCGCAGGTCGCAGATGATAGGACTCCCCGCCCGATGATGTACGTGCTCGGCGTGACGCTGTTCGCGATCGCCATTCTGGTGTCGGTGGCGTTGCACGAATGCGGCCATATGTGGGTGGCGCGCGCCACAGGCATGAAGGTGCGCCGCTACTTCGTCGGCTTCGGCCCGACGCTGTGGTCGACCCGGCGGCCCAACAAGCTGGGCGAGACCGAGTACGGCGTCAAGGCGGTGCCGCTCGGCGGATTCTGCGACATCGCCGGCATGACCGCGGTCGAGGAACTCGACCCCGAGGACCGGCCGTACGCGATGTACAAGCAGAAGACCTGGAAGCGCGTCGCGGTGCTGTTCGCCGGGCCGGCGATGAACTTCGTCATCGGGCTGGTGCTGATCTACGCGATCGCGATCATCTGGGGTCTGCCCAACATCAAGGCCCCCACCACCGGGGTGGTCGGGGAGACGTCATGCATCAAATCCGAGGTGGCGCAGGGCCAGTTGGGTGACTGCATCGCCAACAGCCCGGCGGCCGCCGCCGGCATCCAGGCCGGCGACGTCATCGTCAAGGTCGGCGACACCGAGGTCGCCACGTTCGACGCCCTCGTCGAGGCGGTGCGTAAGGAGAACGGCCCCACCGCGCTGACCGTGCAAAGGGACGAGAACGGTCAGACGCGCGAGTTCACCACCACCGTCGACGTCACCCCGAGCCAGCGCTACGTCGTCGGCGGGAACGAGGGTCCCGCCGTGCCAGTCGACGTCGGGAGCATCGGCGTCACGGCCGCGCAGTTCGGGCCGACGCAGTACAACCCGCTCACCGCGGTCCCCGGGACGCTGGTGTTTACCAAGGACCTCGCCGTGGAACTCGGCAAGGCGATCGTGAAGATCCCGACCAAGATCGGGGCGCTCGTGCACTCGATCACCGGCGGCGAGCGCGACCCCGAGACGCCGATCAGCGTGGTCGGCGCGTCCCGGATCGGCGGCGAGACCGTCGAGCACGGCATCTGGGTGGCGTTCTGGTTCTTTCTCGCACAGCTGAACTTCGTGCTGGGCGCGGTCAACCTGATCCCGCTCCTGCCGCTGGACGGCGGGCACATCTCGATCGCGCTCTACGAGAAGGTCCGCAACATGGTCCGCCAGACGCGAGGCAAAGTCGCCGCGGCTCCCGTCAACTATCTCAAGCTGATGCCCCTGACGTACGTGGTGATCATCGCGATGCTGGGCTTCACGCTGCTCACCGTGACCGCCGACGTAATCAACCCGATCACGCTGTTCCAATGAACGCAGGTTCCAGTAGGAGACTCGAACAATGACCTCAATCGGTCTGGGGATGCCGGCGGCGCCGGCGCCGGTACTGGCTCCCCGCCGCAAGACCCGCCAGCTGATGGTGCGTGACGTCGGCGTCGGCAGTGACCACCCGATCTCGGTGCAGTCGATGTGCACCACCAAGACCCACGACATCAACGCCACGCTGCAGCAGATCGCCGAGCTGACGGCGTCGGGCTGCGACATCGTGCGGGTGGCCTGCCCGCGCCAGGAGGACGCCGACGCGCTGCCGGTCATCGCGAAGAAGTCGAAGATCCCGGTGATCGCCGACATCCACTTCCAGCCGAAGTACATCTTCGCCGCGATCGACGCCGGATGCGCTGCGGTGCGGGTGAATCCGGGCAACATCAAGGAGTTCGACGGCCGGGTCGCCGAGGTCGCCAAGGCGGCGGCCGACGCGGGCATCCCGATCCGCATCGGCGTCAACGCCGGATCGCTGGACAAGCGCTTCCTACAGAAGTACGGCAAGGCGACCCCGGAAGCGTTGGTCGAGTCGGCGCTGTGGGAGGCCTCGCTGTTCGAGGAACACGGCTTCGGCGACATCAAGATCAGCGTCAAGCACAACGACCCCGTCGTCATGGTCGCCGCCTACGAGCAGCTCGCCGCGCAGTGCGACTATCCGCTGCATCTCGGCGTCACCGAAGCCGGGCCGGCATTCCAGGGCACCATCAAGTCCGCCGTCGCGTTCGGCGCGCTGCTGTCCAAGGGCATCGGCGACACCATCCGGGTGTCGCTGTCGGCGCCGCCGGCCGAAGAGGTCAAGGTGGGCAACCAGATTCTGGAGTCGCTGAACCTGCGGCCGCGCGGCCTGGAGATCGTGTCGTGCCCGTCGTGCGGACGCGCGCAGGTGGACGTGTACACGCTGGCCAACGAGGTCACGGCCGGCCTGGAGGGCATGGACGTGCCGCTGCGCGTGGCGGTCATGGGCTGCGTCGTCAACGGACCCGGCGAGGCGCGCGAGGCCGACCTCGGGGTGGCGTCCGGCAACGGCAAGGGGCAGATCTTCGTCAAGGGTGAGGTCATCAAGACCGTCCCGGAGGCGCAGATCGTCGAGACGTTGATCGAGGAGGCGCTGCGCCTTGCCGGCGAGATGGGTGCGGAGATGGGCGACGCACAGGGTTCTGAAGGTGCCACCGGTTCGCCTATTGTGACCGTAAGCTGAGAGACGGCCCCACGCGTGGGGCCATTGGCTCAGGGTCAGCTCAGAAAGAGTCCAGATGTCGGCTCCTCCGCTATTTCGCCTCGTAGATGAGCGAAGGGTGTCGGTGGTGCGCGACATCCGCGACATGGTGGCCGTCCGGCAGGTTCTCGACGAGGACCCGGTGGCCGCCTGCATGGTCGCCTCGCGGGTGGCCGAGCACGGCATCGAACCGTCGGCGATCGGCGGGGAACTGTGGACCCGCAGGCGCGCCAGCGAGTCGCTGTGCTTCGCCGGCGCCAACCTCATTCCGCTGCGTGGGGCCCCCGGCGACCTGAATGCGTTCGCGGACAAGGCGATGAGCAGCGCCCGCCGCTGTTCGTCCCTGGTCGGCCGCGCCGAGTTGGTGCTTCCGATGTGGCAGCGCCTCGAACCCGTCTGGGGCCCGGCCCGCGACGTGCGGGCGCATCAGCCGTTGATGGCGCTGAGCGCGGCGCCGTTGTGCGCCATCGATCCCGCCGTGCGCCAGGTGCGCATGGAGGAGATCGACGCCTATCTCGTCGCCGCGATTGACATGTTCATCGGTGAGGTCGGCATCGATCCCCGAGTCGGTGATGGTGGCCGCGGCTACCGCCGCCGGGTCGCCGGACTGATCGCCGCCGGGCGGGCCTGGGCCCGGTTCGACCGCGGTGAGGTGGTCTTCAAGGCTGAGGTCGGCTCGCAGTCCCCGGCGGTCGGGCAGATCCAGGGCGTGTGGGTGCACCCCGACCAGCGCGGCCGGGGGATCGGCACCGCCGGCACCGCGACGGTCGCCGCCGCGATCGTCGGCGGCGGCCGTATCGCCAGCCTGTACGTGAACAGCTTCAACACCGTGGCGAGGGCGACCTACGCCCGTATCGGCTTCACCGAGATCGCGTCGTTCGCGACAGTGCTGCTCGACTGATCTGAAACTGCGCCTACGCTTCCTCTATGACCGAGCCTGACGCGACCGCGGCGAGCCGCGAGATGGCCACCGCGGCGAGCCGCGAGATGGCCACCGCGGCGAGCCGCGAGATGGCCACCGCGGCGAGCCGCGAGATGGCGACCGCGGCGAGCCGCGAGATGGCGACCGCGGCGAGCCGCGAGATGGCGACCGCGCTCGTCCAGGCGCTGGAACGCCGGCACGAGGTGCTCGACGCGGTCGTCGCCTCCGACGACTACGACGCGGCGATCGAGGCGCTGGCCGATCTGCTCGACACCTCGGGCGAGGCTGCCGAGGCCGTGCTGCGGTTGTCGTTCGACCGGCTCACCAAGGTCTCGCGGCGCCGGATCGCCGCCGAGCTGGAGGACCTCAACAGTCAGGAGCAGGACTACCGCCCGCCCGAGCAGACCGCCGGGTCGGCGCGCCGGCTGATGCTGCGGCCGTTCGCTCCTGAACGGGACCGCGACATCTTCGCCGCGCGCACCGACGACATGCGCTCGGCCGGGGACGGAACCGCCGCGCCCGCAGGTGATCTCGGCGATGAGATCGCCGCGGCGGCGGCCCGGGTGGCCGCCGAGGAGTCTGCCTGGCTGGTCGCCGAGGTCGGATCGACGAAGGTCGGCATGGTGTTCGGCGACCTGGCCGAGGGCGAGGTCGGCGTGCGGGTCTGGATCCACCCCGCTCACCGCAAGCAGGGATACGGCACCGCGGCGCTGCGCGCGTCGCGCTCGGAGATGGCCGCCTACTTCCCGGCTGTGCCGCTGGTGGTCCGCGCACCCGCCGCCGGCGGGTGAGCCCGTCCGCCGAAATTGCGTTCCGCGCGCGCATATCGCAACTTGACGCGCGTGGAATGCAATTTCGGCGCGGAGGGGCCGCGCGCCTGCACCGAAATCGGATCGTTTCTTCTTAACATTTGCCTCAATGGCATCACTGTTCACATCTGCAACGCGCATGACCGGACTCGCGACCGTGGCTGCGGTGGTGATGGCGCTCGGGGCGTGTACGCCACGGCCCAACGGGCCCGAACCAACCGCCGAGGAGTTCTTCGCCGCGCTGGCCACCGGTGACACCGGCGCCGCCGCGCAGCTGGCCGACCGGCCCGAGGAGGCGCGGGCGGCGCTCAACGAGGCTTGGGCGGGGCTGCAGGCGACCGGGCTGGACGCACAGATCCTCAGTTCGAAATACGCGGAGGACACCGGCAGCGTGACCTACCGCTACACGTGGCACCTGCCCAAGAACCGGACCTGGACCTACGACGGCCAACTCAACATGGTGCGTGACGAAGGCCGGTGGGAGGTGCGCTGGGGCGCCACCGGACTGCACCCGAGGCTGGGGGAGAACCAGACGTTCGCGCTGCGTGCCGACGCCCCGCCGCGGGCCTCGGTGCACGAGCGCACGGGAACCAACGTGCTGGTGCCCGGCTACCGGTATCACTTCGCGCTCGACGCCGAGGCCGCCGGCGCCGACCTGATGCCCACCGCACACAAGATCGTCGGCGCGCTGCACCGGTTCGACAACACCCTCGACGCGCAGCGCCTCGCCGAGCTGGCCAGCTCGAAGAAGGGCGCGCTGAGCCTGCTGACGCTGAATCAGGCCGACCACGATGCGGTGGCCGGTGCCCTCGCGTCGGTGCCCGGGGTGGTGATCACTCCGCAGCCGGAGATGGTGCCCACCGACCCGACATTCGCGCCCGCGGTGGTCAACGAGATCAAGAAGACGGTCGCCGAGGATCTCGACGGAGACCCCGGCTGGCGCGTCGTCACGGTGAACCAGAACGGCGTCGATGTCGATGTACTCAACGAGGTGCCCGGCCAGCCGGCGCCGTCGGTGAGCATCAGCCTGGACCGTGCGGTGCAGACCGCGGCGCAGAACGCCGTCGACGTCACCGACAAGCAGGCCATGATCGTCGTGATCAAACCCTCGACCGGGGAAATCCTCGCGGTGGCGCAGAACACCGCCGCCGATCGGGAGGGACCGCTGGCGACCATGGGCCTGTTCCCGCCAGGGTCGACGTTCAAGATCGTGACCGCGGGCGCGGCGATCGAACGCCAGATGGCCACGCCGAACACCCTGTTGGGCTGCCCCGGGCGTATGGACATCGGTCACCGCACCGTGCCCAACTACGGCGGTTTCGACCTCGGCACCGTGCCGATGTCCCGGGCGTTCGCCAGCTCGTGCAACACCACCTTCGCCGAACTGGCCAGCCGGATGCCGCCGCGGGGGCTCACTCAGGCCGCCTCGCAGTACGGTATCGGCGCCGACTACGACATCCCCGGGTTGAGCACCGTCAGCGGGTCGGTGCCTCCGACGGTGAACCTCACCGAACGCACCGAGGACGGCTTCGGTCAGGGCAAGGTGCTGGCCAGTCCGTTCGGGATGGCGCTGGCCGCGGCCACGGTCGCAGCCGGCCGCACTCCGGTGCCGCGCCTGATCGAGGGGCGCGACACCCAGGTCACCGGCGACCAGCAGCCGATCCCGGCCGAGGTGGTGGACGGTCTGCGCCCGATGATGCGCCTGGTCGTGACCAACGGCACCGCCAAGGACCTACAGGGCGCCGGCGACGTGCGCGGTAAGACCGGCGAGGCCGAGTTCGCCGGCGGATCGCACTCGTGGTTCACCGGATACCGCGGAGACATGGCGTTCTCGGCGCTCATCGTCGGCGGCGGCAGTTCGGAGTACGCGGTGCGGATGCTCAAGGGCATGCTCGACGCCCTGCCGCCGGACTATCTGGCCTGACGCCCACGGCGGTACCGTGGACACCGTCATGACGGACATCAACCACGGCCGACGCCGCCCGGACAACTCGGGATCCCGCGCGGCCGACGCCGTCGAAATGCGCATCTCCGACGTCGACCGCAACGGCACCCTGCGCCGGCTGCACAACGCCGTGGCCCTCGGCCTCATCGACATCGGCGAATTCGAGGAACGGTCGGCGGCGGTGTCGCAGGCGCGGATGCGTTCAGAACTCGACGCCCTTGTCGGCGACCTGCCTGGCCCGGGCGCGATCGTGACGTCGGCAGCCGACCGCATCGAGCTGCGCGGCGTGCTCGGCTCGCTCAAACGTCAGGGCGAGTGGGTGGTGCCGTCGCGGCTCGCGCTGCACCGGCGGATGGGTTCGGTCGATCTCGATCTGACCAAGGCCCGGTTCGCGGGCCCCATCGTGGTCATCGAGCTGGACCTGAAGTTCGGCGGTCTGGACCTGCGCCTTCCCGACGGGGCCAGCGCATCCATCGACGACGTCGAGGTCAACGTCGGCAGTGCCCGTGACCACCGCAGGGACGCTCCGGCCGAAGGTAACCCGCACGTGATTCTCACCGGCAAGGTGGTGTGCGGATCGGTCGACATCCGCGGACCGCGCAAGTCGTGGCGTGTGGGACCGCTGCGCACGAACTGACGTCGATCCCGTTCCGCTAACGCGGATCGAGGACGGCGAAGCTGACCGTGCCGCGCGCGGCCAGCCGGTCGCGGGAGACGTCCGTGACGTCGACGGCGATCACCGAGAGGCGGCGTCCGGCCCGGACGACGGTCGCCTCGGCGCGGGCGGGACCCTCCAACACCGGAGACAGGTAGTGGATGGTCATGTCGGCGGTGGTCACGTCCTGGCCGGGCCCGACGTGGCGTTCGGCCAACCGGCCGGCGGCGATGTCGATCAGCGTCGCGACCAGACCTCCCTGCAGGGCGCCGCGCCGATTCGTCAGATCGGGCCGGTTGTCCAGTTCGATCACCACGCTCTCATCGGAGACCTCGACGTCGCGAAAGTCCATCTGGGCGAACAAGTGGCCCGGGGTGACCTGCATGGCGGAACGCTAGCATTGCCACATGTCAGTAAGGACCGCCCTCCGGCCCGGCACGGTCTCGCCCGTGCTGCCGGTGCCCAAGTCGATTCCGCGCCCGGAGTATGTCGGTAAGCCGACCGCGGCCGAGGGCCACGAGCCGTGGGTGCAGACCCCGGAAGTGATCGAGAAGATGCGGGTGGCCGGCCGGATCGCGGCGGGCGCGCTCGCCGAGGCCGGCAAGGCGGTGGCGCCCGGGGTGACCACCGATCACCTCGACCGGATCGCCCACGAGTACATGGTCGATCACGGCGCGTACCCGTCCACGCTGGGCTACAAGGGTTTTCCGAAATCCTGCTGCACGTCGCTGAATGAGATCATCTGCCACGGCATCCCCGACTCGACCGTCATCGAGGACGGTGACATCGTCAACATCGACGTCACGGCCTACATCGACGGCGTGCACGGCGACACCAACGCCACCTTCCTGGCCGGCAACGTCAGCGAGGAGCACCGGCTGCTCGTCGAACGCACGCACGAGGCCACCATGCGCGCGATCAAGGCCGTCAAACCCGGCCGCGCCCTGTCGATCGTCGGCCGCGTCATCGAGTCCTACGCAAACCGCTTCGGCTACAACGTGGTTCGCGACTTCACCGGACACGGGATCGGCACCACCTTCCACAACGGTCTGGTGGTGTTGCACTATGACCAGCCCGCGGTGGAGACGGTGCTCGAGCCGGGGATGACCTTCACCATCGAACCGATGATCAACCTGGGCAGCCTGGACTACGAGATCTGGGACGACGACTGGACGGTGGCCACCAAAGACAAGAAGTGGACGGCCCAGTTCGAGCACACGCTGGTGGTCACCGACAGCGGGGCAGAGATTCTCACCCAACTCTGAGGTTCTCGGTAGCCTGGCGCCATGGGCAGGCGCGGGCTCGTCGCGGTGGCGGTCTGCTGCCTGCTCGCCGGGTGCGGTCACGCCGTCACCGGCACCGCAACCTGGCCCGGCGCCAAGCTGGAGCGTGCGGTGCTCACCGAGGCCGACTTCCCTCCCGGGGTGCGCTACGAGCGCGTCGTCAACGAACCGCGCGGGGACAACGTCGAACGGCCCCCGGCCATGCTGTCCCGCCCCGAAGGATGCGCCGACGCGCTGACCCGCGACATCGCCGTGACCGCGGAATGGGGGCCGGGCAGCGCCGCGGAGTATGTGGCGGCCTACGACGGCGCCCGCATGGTGATCACGCTGCTGACCTGGCGGCTGGATCTGGAGCGGCTCGCCGACACCGCGCGGCGGTGCGCCGAGTACGAGACCTTCTTCGAGCCGGGCGACCCCGGCATCCCCATGACTACTACGGCGCTGCCCAGTCCGCGTCGCGACGCCCTGGTCTATCAGCAGACGATGCGCCTGCGCGGCGCCGACAACAGCGTGTACTTCGCATTCGAGAACGTCGGTCAGATGGCGGTCTTCGGCATCGCGTTCCCGACCGACGACGCGTCGATCGCCGTCAAAGGCACGCTCCCACAGATCTTTCTGGAGGTCACCGGGAAGCAGGCCCAACGCGCACAAGCGGTTTGACGCCCGGCGCAGGCTCAGGTCAACAGCGTGAAAACCGCCGCGCCGACTCGGCTCTGCACTGTAGCGTGGCGCAATGCCCTCTCCCATGGTGACTGTCGACGGCTTCTCGGTGCCCGTCCAGGTCACCGGTCCCGAGCGAGGGTCGGTGGTGGTGCTGCTCGGTGCAGCCCAGCAGTCACCCGCCGCGTACGCGGGAGTGTGCCAGCGGCTGCACACCGCCTCGCTGAGAACCGTGGTGATCGGCCCGGACCCGCGCCTGACCGCCAAGGCCGTCATCAGCATCCTGGACACGCTCGAGGTGCGGTGGGCACTGCTGGTGGGCGACAAGCTCGGCGGCGAGCTGGCCTGGGAGCTGGCCGCCACCCGGCTGGACCGGTTCATCGGGCTGGTCGTCATCGACCGGGGACACCCGCGGGTCGCGGATCTCAACGGTGTGGTGCGTGACGAACACTGTCCGCCGGTGGAGCTGAACACCACCGCACTGGTCAGTACCAGCGCCGCCCGAGCGGTCGCCAAAGCCAGCCAGCGCTATGTGTACGGCGAGTACCGCATCGTCGATCTGCTCGGACGGCGCAACGCCGCCGATTCGACCGCTCAGTTGGCCGCCGAGATCGTGATGCGCACCAGCACCTGGTAGCCGGTCACGCGCGCGCGCCCGGGACCTCGTCCGGGGTCCATGCCTGCGGCAGACCGGGCTGGCCGGGGAACAGGAAGTCGATGAAGGCCGCCGCGGTGGGCTGCGGCTCATGGTTGGCCAGCCCGGGCCGCTCGTTGGCCTCGATGAACACGTACTCCGGCTTGGTGACGTCGGGCACGAGAAGATCGATGCCCGTCACCGGGATGCCGATCGCCTCGGCGGCCGCGACACCCACCCGGCACAGCTCGGGATGGACGATCGCGGTGACGTCGTGGATGGTGCCACCCTGATGCAGGTTCGCGGTTCTGCGGACCCGCAGCCGCTCGCCTTCGGGCAGTACATCGTCGAAGGAGTAACCGGCCTCCCGGACCGTGTTCTCGGTCACCGCGTCCATCGGGATGCGTGACTCGCCGCCGGTGGCGGCCGCGCGGCGCCGGCTCTGCGTCTCGATCAGCTCGCCGATGGTGTGCTGGCCGGTGCCGGTGATCTCGGCAGGCATGCGCAACGCGGCGGCCACCACCTTGCCGTCGATCACGACCAGGCGCAGGTCGTCGCCCTCGGCCCGCTGCTCGATCAGCACCTCCGGGTGTTGTTCGCGGGCCCGGGCCAACGCGGCGTCGAGCTCGTCCGGTCCGTCGACCCCGACCGTGATGCCCTTGCCCTGCTCGCCGCGGGTGGGTTTGACCACGACGTCGCCGACCTGGGCCAGGAAGTCGTGGTCGGCCTTGTCGAAGGTGGCCAGCCGCCCCTTCGGCACCGCGATGCCTGCCTCCGACACGATGCGGCGGGTCAGGCGCTTGTCGTCGCAGCGCGCCATGGCGACCGCAGAGGTGTACTCGGACAACGACTCCCGGGTCACCACGCTGCGACCGCCGTGGGACAGCCGCATCTCGCCCGCCTCGGCGTCGAGCACCTCCACCCAGATTCCGCGGCGCAGCGCCTCGTCGGCGAGGATCCGGGCGTACGGGTTGAGATCCTCCACGGTCTCGGGCGGATGGGTGAACAGCGGCTCGTTGATCGCGTTCTTTCGTTTCACCGCCATCACCGGAACCCGGTGGAACCCGAGCTTCTCGTAGAGCGCGATCGCGGCGTCGTTGTCATGGGTGACCGACAGGTCCATGTAGGCGCGGCCGCGCTCGCGGTAGAGCTCGGCCAGGCCGCGCGTCAGTGCGGCCCCGACACCGGGCAGGGCGGCGGCGGGATCGACGGCCAGGGTCCACAGGCTCGACCCGTTCTCCGGGTCGGAGAACAGCGCGCGGTGGTCGACACCGGTGACGGTGCCCAGCACCGAGCCGTCCTCGTCGCTGACCGCCACCAGATAGTCGACGGCGGGCTGCTCGTGCTGGTTGTCCCAGATGACGTCGGTCGGTGCCGGCACCATGCCGCAGCGCACGTAGACCCGGTTCATCTCGTCGGCGTCGTCGCGGCTCTCCAGTCCGCGGACCCGGAAACCGGTCGGTGATTTGGTGTCGATCGCGGTGTCGGCGAACCTCAGCCGGTAGGTGTGGCTCGGATCGATGAACAGCTCGGCGGGGGCCCGGGACACCAGCACGTGCGGCTCGCGGGCGTAGATGCAGATGTCGCGCCGGCCCTGTCCCTCCTGCCGCAGGACGTCGGCCAGATGCTCCGGATCGGCGAATGTCTGGCCGAAAATCAGCCGGCCCCAACCGAGTTCGAGGACCACATCGTCGGCCATGGTGTCGAGCACGTCGGGCGTGGCGGCCTCGTGCAGCGCCAGGGTGATGGCTTCCGGGTTGTCGGCGGTGGGGTCTGCGGTCATGCGGCCGGCCCGTTGATGCCGTGGCGCTGCAGCCACAGTTCCAGCAGCGCGATCTGCCACAGCTCGTTGCCGCGCAGCGGTGTGAGACGGCCGTTGGGGTCGGCGAGCAGCCGCTCCACCGCCTCGGGCCGGAACAGCCCGCGCTCCTTGGCGGCCGGCTCGTACAGCGCGTCACGCACCATGTCCAGGTACGGGCCTTCGAGATGGGTCAGCGCCGGCACCGGGAAGTACCCCTTCGGGCGGTCGATCACCTCCGACGGGATCACCTGTCGGGCAGCCTGTTTGAGCACACCCTTGCCTCCGTGGGCGGTCTTGTACTGCGGCGGGCAGGTGGCGGCGAGCTCGACGAGCTCGTGGTCGAGGAACGGCACCCGGCCCTCCAGACCCCAGGCCATCGTCATGTTGTCGACCCGCTTGACCGGGTCGTCGACGAGCATCACGGTGGTGTCCAGTCGCAACGCCCTGTCGACGCCGGTCTGTGCGCCCGGCCGGGCGAAATGCTCGGTGACGAACAGCTCGCTCGGGTCGTCGGCGGTCAGGTAGGCGGGGGAGACGATGTCGCGGTACCCGGCCTGGTCGCGGTCGAAGAACGCGGCCCGGTAGCCGGCCACCGACCCCTCCAGCGACGCCGCGTCGGGCTCCCCCATCGGCGGGTACCAGTGGTAGCCGGCGAACACCTCGTCGGCGCCCTGCCCAGACTGCACCACCTTGACGTGCTTGGCGACCTCCTGGCTGAGCAGGTAGAACGCCACGCAGTCGTGGCTGACCATCGGCTCGCTCATCGCGGCGATCGCCCCGCCGAGCGCGGGCAACATCCGGTCGGTGCCGATGCGGATCTCATGATGGTCGGTGCCGAAGCGCTCGGCGACGATGTCGGAGTACTTGAACTCGTCGCCCGCCACGCCGCCCACCGATTCGAAGCCGATCGAGAACGTCGCCAGCCCGTGCTGACCCGCCTCGGCGAGCAACCCGACGATCAGGCTGGAGTCGACTCCCCCGGAGAGCAGGCAGCCCACCGGGACATCGGCGACCAGGCGGCGCTTGACCGCCACCCGCAGCGACTCCAGCACGGCGTCCTCCCAGTCCTTCTCGGACCAGTCGGCGCGGTCGTCTCGGGGGGTGAAGTCGGGCTCCCAGTACGTGGTGGTGGCGACCTGGCCGTCCGGCTCGATCGCCATCAGCGTGGCCGGCGGCAGCTTTTCGACGCCGCGCAGGATGGTGCGGGGCGCGGGCACCACCGAGTGGAAGGTCATGTAGTGGTGCAGCGCCACCGGGTCGATCCGGGTGTCGATGTCACCGCCGGCGAGCAGCGCGGGCAGCGAGGAAGCGAACCGGACCCGGTCGTTGGTGCGGCTCAGGTAGAGCGGCTTGATGCCGAGCCGGTCACGGCCCAGCAGCACCCGCCCGCTGTCGCGTTCGACGATCGCGAACGCGAACATCCCCTTGAGGTGGTCGACGAAGCGGTCGCCCCAGTGGTGGTAGCCCTTCAGCAGCACCTCGGTGTCGCTGTGGGAGAAGAAGCGGTAGCCGTGGCCGGACAGTTCGTCGCGCAGCTGCTCGTAGTTGTAGATGCAGCCGTTCCAGGCCACGGTCAGGCCCAGCTCGGAGTCGACCATGGGCTGTGCGCCCGCCTCGGACAGGTCGATGATCTTCAGCCGCCGGTGTCCGAGGGCGACGCGGCCCTGCGACCACGCCCCCGCGGCGTCCGGTCCGCGCGGGACCATGACCTCGGCCATCGCCGCGACGGCGCTGATATTCGGGGTTGTTCCGTCGAGGCGCACCTCGCCGGTGGCTCCACACACCTTTTCGACCCTACTCTGTGACGGCTTGACGGGCTCTACCTGACCAATGGCGCAGCCGTGCGCCAACGCCCGGCAGTGCGGTCGTAATTACCCCGGCGTCAACGCGCCTAACCCCCGGCACGGCGATCAAGATCGAGACGCTCGTCACAAGCAGATCGGCTATTGGTCTGGTGTCCTACCTTTGGACATGGAAATGTGTTCGTGCAAAGTGGGCATTCCGCCACCGATGCCCCCGCAATGGTCGGTCGGCAGACGAAACCTCGAGGAAGGTCGGGCTGGTGATGAATAAACGCGGCATGTTGACCAAGGCGGCGCTGGAGCAGCTGGTGGTGGACGGAGTGATTGACACCGTCATCGTCGGGTTCTGCGACATGCAGGGCCGGCTCACGGGCAAGCGGGTGTCCGCACGGCTGTTCGTCGAGGACGTCGCCGACCACGGCGCCGAATGCTGTAACTACCTGCTGGCCGTGGACGTCGACATGAACACCGTGGACGGCTACGCCATCTCCAGCTGGGCGACCGGCTACGGCGACATGGTGATGACCCCGGACTTCGACACGCTGCGGGTGGTGCCCTGGCTGCCGGGCACCGCGCTGGTCATGGCCGACCTGTCGTGGACCGACCACACACCCGTCACGCAGGCGCCCCGCAGCATCCTCAACAAGCAGATCGATCGCCTCGCCGGGCGCGGTCTGGTGCCCTACGTCGGCACCGAGTTGGAGTTCATGGTCTTCGACGACACCTACCGCGACGCCTGGAAGGCCGACTACCGCGGGTTGACGCCCGCGACGGACTACAACGTCGACTACGCAATCCACGCGTCGACCCGGATGGAGCCGTTGCTGCGCGACATCCGACTCGGCATGGACGGCGCGGGCATGTACTGCGAAGGCGTCAAGGGCGAGTGCAACCTCGGCCAGCAGGAGATCGCATTCCGGTACGACCACGCCCGTGTGACGTGCGACAACCACACGATCTACCGCAACGGGGCCAAGGAGATCGCCGACCAGCACGGCCAAAGCCTGACCTTCATGGCGAAGTTCGACGAGAGCGAGGGCAACAGCTGTCACATCCACATCTCGTTGCGGGGGGATGACGGCAGCGCGGTGTTGGCCGACGACTCGGACCCCTTGGGAATGTCGAAGATGTTCCGCAGCTTCATCGCCGGGCAATTGGCCACGATGCGCGAGATGACGTTGTTCTACGCGCCCAACATCAATTCCTACAAGCGATACGTGGAAGGCAGTTTTGCTCCGACCGCCGTCGCCTGGGGACTGGACAACCGCACCTGCGCGATGCGCGTGGTCGGCCGTGGCCACGCGATGCGGGTCGAGAATCGCGCCCCCGGCGGTGACGTCAACCAGTACCTGGCCGTGTCGGCGTTGATCGCCGGCGGCCTGTACGGGATCGACAACGAGCTCGAGCTCGGCGACCCGTTGGAGGGCAACGCCTACACCAGCGGCGCCGACCGGCTGCCGACCACGCTGGCCGAGGCCGCCGACCTGCTCGACAAGTCGAAGGTCGCACGGGAGGCGTTCGGCGACGACGTCGTCGACCACTACCTCAACAATGCGGCGATTGAACTCAAGGCTTTCAATGCCGCCGTCACGGACTGGGAAAGGAAACGTGGCTTTGAGCGACTCTGATGCGCGCCCGGTGATCGGCCTGACGACGTATCTGCAACAAGCCCAGACCGGAGTGTGGGATGTGCGGGCCAGTTTCCTGCCCGCCATCTACTTCGAGGGCGTCGGCATGGCGGGCGGTATCTCGGTGCTGCTGCCGCCGCAACCGGCCGACGACGCCGTCGCCGAGCGTGTGATCGACGGACTCGACGGGCTGGTCATCACCGGCGGGCGCGATGTGGACCCGGCAAGCTATGGGGCTGGGCGGCATCCGAACACCGACGAAGCCGTTCCGGACGGGCTTGCCCGCGACGCGTTCGAGTTCGCGCTGCTGCGGGCCGCGCTGCGCCGCGGGGTGCCGGTACTGGGCATCTGCCGGGGCGCGCAGGTGCTCAACGTCGCGCTCGGCGGGACGCTGCACCAGCACCTGCCCGACGTTGTCGGACACACCCGCCACCAGCAGGGCAATGCGGTGTTCAGCACGTCGTCGATCGCCACCGTGCCGGGCACCCGGGTGGCGGCCCTGGTCGGGCCGGACACCCAGGCGCAGTGTTACCACCACCAGGCCATCGACCGGCTCGGTGACGGGCTGATCGTCGGTGCGTCGGATACCACCGACGGGGTGATCGAGGCCGTCGAGACCGACCCGGCGCGCTACCCCGATCACTGGGTGGTGGCGGTGCAGTGGCACCCGGAGGAACGACTGGACGACCTGCGGCTGTTCGCGGGTCTGGTGAGCGCCGCGGCCGGTTATGCCGCGCAGACGAGACAGAAAGTGAGTCGATGACCGTCAGCGATGTGATCAATCCGGCGACCGAGGAGGTGCTGCGCAGCGTCGAGCACACCGACGAGGCCGGTGTCGACGACGCGGTGGCGCGGGCGAAGGCGGCCCAGCGCCGCTGGGCCGCGCAGGCGCCGGCCGAGCGGGCCGCCGCGCTACGCGCCTTCGCCACGATCGTCGACGCCCACGTCGAAGAGCTCGCCCAGCTCGAGGTGGCGAACTCCGGTCACCCGATCGGCAACGCCCGGTGGGAGGCCGGGCACGTCCGCGACGTGCTGCAGTACTACGCCGCGGCGCCGGAACGGTTGTCGGGCAAGCAGATTCCGGTCGCCGGCGGGCTGGACGTGACGTTCAACGAGCCGCTCGGCGTGGTCGGCGTGATCACGCCGTGGAACTTCCCCATGACGATCGCGGCATGGGGGTTCGCGCCGGCGCTGGCGGCAGGCAACGCGGTGCTGGTCAAACCCGCCGAGTGGACACCGCTGACCACGATGCGCCTCGGTGAACTCGCCGCCGAGGCCGGGTTGCCCGCCGATCTGTTCCAGGTGTTGCCCGGGCGCGGCTCGGTGGTCGGGGAGCGGTTCGTCAGCCATCCCGATGTCCGCAAGATCGTGTTCACCGGCTCCACCGAGGTCGGCATGCGGGTGATGGCCGGGGCGGCGACGCAGGTGAAACGCGTCACCCTGGAACTGGGCGGCAAGAGCGCCAACATCGTCTTCGACGACTGCGACCTGGAGCGTGCCGCGGCGACGGCGCCCTACGGGGTGTTCGACAACTCCGGGCAGGACTGCTGCGCACGCAGCCGTATCCTGGTGCAGCGCAACGTATTCGACCGGTTCATGGAGTTGTTCGAGCCCGCCGTCAAGGGTGTGGCCGTCGGCGACCCGGCCTCCGACGCCACCGAGATGGGCCCGTTGGTGTCCAAGGCGCACTGGAACTCGGTGGCGGCTTACGTCCCGGACGGGGCGCCGGTGGCGTTCCGCGGCGACGCGCCGTCGGGGCCGGGGTTCTGGTTCCCGCCGACGGTGCTGACGCCGCAGCGCGACGACCGCACGGTCACCGAGGAGATCTTCGGGCCCGTGGTCACCGTGCTGCCGTTCGACGACGAGGCCGACGCGATCGCACTGGCCAACGACACCGTGTACGGTCTGTCCGGCTCGATCTGGACCGAGAACCTGTCCCGCGCGATGCGGGTGTCGCGGGCGGTGGAAGCCGGCAACCTGTCGGTCAATTCGCATTCCTCGGTGCGCTACAACACGCCGTTCGGCGGGTTCAAGCAGTCCGGTCTCGGGCGCGAGCTCGGGCCGGACGCGCCGTTGTCGTTCACCGAAACCAAGAATGTTTTCTTCGCAGTTCAGGAGGCCAACTAGATGGATCTGACCCAACGACTCGCCGGCAAGGTCGCCGTGATCACCGGCGGCGCCAGCGGTATCGGGCTGGCGAGCGCGCGCCGGTTGCGCGCCGAAGGGGCCACGATCGTCATCGGCGACATCGACCCGACCGCGGGCAAGAGCGTGGCCGATGATCTGAATGGGACGTTCGTCCAGGTCGACGTGTCGGATCAGGTGGCGGTGGACGCGCTGTTCGACACCGCGGCCGAGGTGCACGGTTCGGTCGACATCGCGTTCAACAACGCCGGCATCTCGCCACCGGAGGACGACCTCATCGAGAACACCGGTCTCGACGCCTGGCAGCGGGTCCAGGACATCAACCTCAAATCGGTCTTCCTGTGCTGCAAAGCCGCACTGCGCCACATGGTGCCGCAGCAGAAGGGCTCGATCATCAACACCGCGTCCTTCGTGGCGGTGATGGGTTCGGCGACGTCGCAGATCTCCTACACCGCGTCCAAGGGTGGTGTGCTGGCGATCTCGCGTGAACTCGGCGTGCAGTACGCGCGCCAGGGCATCCGCGTGAACGCGCTGTGCCCCGGACCGGTCAACACCCCGCTGCTGCAGGAGCTGTTCGCCAAGGATCCCGAACGCGCGGCGCGCCGGCTGGTGCACGTGCCGGTCGGCCGATTCGCCGAGCCCGAGGAACTCGCCGCCGCGGTGGCTTTCCTGGCCAGCGACGACGCGTCGTTCATCACCGCGTCGTCCTTCCTCGTCGACGGCGGCATCAGCGGTCACTACGTGACGCCGCTGTAGCAGGTGCCCGATGGCGGAACCGGATGCTCGGGAGGGTCCCGACGAGCGCTTGCGCGAGGAGCAGACAGCTACCGACGAGCGCTTGCGCGAGGAGATGGCCACAGATGCGCTCCTGCGTCCGGTGCGCCCGCTCAACGCGTTCGAGGACACCGTCCAGCGGCTGCTGCAGACGATCCGGCTCGGTGTGCTGCAGCCAGGCGAATCACTGCCGCCGGAGCGGGGACTCGCCGCGCAGATGGGCGTCAGCCGGGACACCGTCCGCGAGGCGATCAAGTCGTTGGCCGACGCCGGCTACCTGGTGTCGCGTCGCGGACGGTACGGCGGCACGTTTCTCGCCGATGCGCTTCCGGCGCCGAGGACCGGGAAGGTGGCGTTTAGCCGGGCCGACATCGACGATGCGGTGCGGCTGCGCGAGATCCTCGAAACGGGCGCGGCGCGGATGGCGGCCGCGCGTACCTTGACCGCGACCGAACGCGAGGCGCTGTGGAGCCGGTTGCTCGATGTCCGCGGTTGCGCCCCCGAGGACTACCGCCGGCTGGACTCGCGGCTGCACCTGGCGATCGCCGAGGCGGCCGGGGTGCCGTCACTGGTGCCGTTGGTGGCGCAGAACCGGATGCGGCTGAACGAACTGCTGGATTGCATCCCGCTGCTGACACGCAACATCGCGCACTCCGATGAACAGCACGAGGCGATCGTGATGGCGATCCTGGCCGGGGACGCGGACGCCGCGGCCGAGACGATGGCCGCGCACGTGTGGGGTTCGGCGGCGCTGCTGCACGGGTTTCTGGACTGAGATCGGGGCGCCGGGGCGCGTACGGCCCGTCGACACGCCGCCGAAGCGGGCAGTCAGTGCGTCCTGAGCGGGGGCTAGATTGCACGTGTGGAGGATCAGCAACTCGTCGAGCGGGCGTCGTCGGCGCTGGCCGAAGTGGACACTCCCGGTTGGGCGCAGCGGTTCGATCTGGTTTCGGACCCGCACCGGTTGGAGATCCTGCTGTGCCTGCACCGCGCGCCCGGCATCTGCGTCAGCGATCTGGCCGCCGCGCTGGGACGTTCGGAGAACGCCGTGTCGCAGGCCCTGCGGGTGCTGCGCCAGCAGGGCTGGGTCAACAGCACCCGCGCCGGCCGGTCGGTGACCTACCGCCTGGAGGACGAGACGGTGCACGATCTTCTGCACTGGATCGGCGCCAGGCACGGCTGAACCGTCCGGACGGGCAGGTCCCGCCCTAGTCATCTGTTCAGGTAGACAGATGTTCAGATGCAGGAATAGGCTCGCGGTGTGAACACCCAACTCGTCGCGATGCACATGAGCGACGGCATCGTCGGCGCGCCTGTCTCCGTGTTCTTCATGATGGTCGCGATCGCCGCGCTCGCGGTCTGCGCGTGGCGGGCCCGCGAGGAACTCGACGAGCGCACGGTGCCGCTGGCCGGACTGGTGGCCGCGTTCATCTTCGCCGTGCAGATGGTGAACTTCCCGATCCTGCCCGGGGTCAGCGGCCACCTCCTCGGCGGCGCGCTCGCGGCCATCCTGGTGGGCCCGTTCACCGGAGCGCTGTGCGTGGCGATCGTGCTTGTCGTGCAGGCGCTGTTGTTCGCCGACGGCGGCGTGACCGCGCTCGGCACGAACATCACGAACATGTCGGTGTTCGGGGTGGCTGCCGGCTACGGCACGGCGCTGCTGCTCTACCGGCTCATCCGTCGCGGCCGCGACAACGTCGCCGTTGCGGGCGTCGGGGTCATCGCGTTCGTCTCGGGGCTGGTAGGAACGGTCTGCGCGGCCATGGGATTCGTGCTTGAGTACGCACTCGGCGGGGCGGCGACCACATCACTGGGCACCGTCGCGGCGTACATGTTCGGCACCCACGTCCTGATCGGGATCGGCGAGGGCGCCATCACCGCGCTGACGGTGGTGGCGGTGGTCAGGGCGCGTCCGGACCTGGTGTACCTGCTGCGCACCGACCGCTCGCGGACGGCGGTTCCGGCATGACCGTGACGACACCGCGCCGCCGGTGGTTCTGGATCGGGTTCGTGCTCGCCACGCTGCTGATCGCCGGTGGCGTCTCGTACTTCGCCAGTTCCAGCCCCGACGGCCTTGATTCGGCGACGCTGCGCGGCTGCGAGGTCGTCGAGACCGCCGACGGTGAGCAACTGCGCGGCGAGTGCATCGCCCAGCATGCCGAGGACCACCCGCTCGGTGAATCACCACTGGCGGACTACTCGATCGGTGGCCGGGACGGGACCGGAGGGCTGGCCGGGATCATCGGCGTTGTCGTCACGGTGGCGGTCGCCGGCGCCGGGTTCTGGTTGATCGCGCGTTCCCGGTCCAAACCCGAACCCACAGTAGGGGATTGACGTGGGCGGCGGTCACTCGCATCCGCTCTACCGCGACGGT
Source organism: Mycobacterium sp. ZZG (assembly GCF_054786995.1). NCBI lineage: Bacteria > Bacillati > Actinomycetota > Actinomycetes > Mycobacteriales > Mycobacteriaceae > Mycobacterium > Mycobacterium sp. ZZG. The sequence continues at coordinate 21,668 of NZ_JBTBFV010000003.1, read as the reverse complement.
GACTCCCCGGTCCACCGCGCGCCGGCCGAGGTGAAGATCGTCGGCCTGGTGGTCTTCGTCCTGGCAGTCGTGGCGACCCCGCGAGAGCTGTTCTGGCCCTTCGCGATCTACGCGCTGATCCTGCTCGCCGTGTGGCGGGTGGCGCGGATCCCGGTGGCCTGGATCGCGCCGCGCATGCTGATCGAGGCGCCGTTCATCGTGCTCGCCGTGCTGCTGCCGTTCGCCGAGGGCGGTGAGCGGATCACCGTCGCGGGCATGCAGCTCTCGGTCGCCGGTCTGTATGCGGCGTGGGGCATCGTGATCAAGGGCACTCTGGGCGTGGCCGCGTCGCTGACCGTCGCCGCCACCACCACGGCCCGCGAGTTGCCGGTCGCGCTGAGCAGACTTCGGGTGCCGCCGGTCATCGTGTCGGTGCTGACCCTGATGATCCGCTACGTGGACGTGCTCTCCGCCGAGGTCCGCCGGATGCGGATGGCGCGCATCTCGCGCGGGGACTCACCGCGGATGCTGCACCAGATCGGCGCGACCGCTGCCGGCGTCGGGTCGCTGTTCCTGCGGTCCTACGAGCGAGGGGAACGGGTATACCTGGCGATGCTGTCCCGCGGGTTCGATGGCCGAGTCCCCGCGCTCGCGGTCGGCGCCGGATGCGCCGCCGCAGCGACACCGCGGCAGTGGGCGGCGGCGCTGCTGCCCGCGGCGGCCGCCGCGGTGGTGGCCACGAGCGCATGGCTGACGATATGACGCCGGCGGTGCGGGTGCGCGGTCTGCGCTACGCCTATCCCGACGGGCACGTCGCGCTCGGGGGCATCGACTTGGACATCGCCCCCGGCGAGCGGGTGGCTCTGCTCGGACCCAACGGGGCGGGCAAGACCACGCTGATGCTGCACCTCAACGGTGTGCTGTCCGCGCTCGAAGGAACCATCGAGATCGGCGGAATCCGGTTGTCCCGCAGTACCCTTCGCGAGATACGGCGCAAGGTTGGCCTTGTCTTCCAGGATCCTGACGACCAGTTGTTCATGCCGACCCTGGCCCAGGACGTGGCCTTCGGCCCGGCGAACTTCGGTCTGCGCGGAGCCGAGTTGGACGCGCGCGTCGCCCACGCGCTGGCCGCGGTGTCGATGAGCGAGCTCGCCGAACGCAGCCCCGCCCACATGTCCGGTGGGCAGCGGCGCCGCGCCGCGCTGGCGACCGTGCTGGCATGCGCACCCGAGGTGCTCGTGCTCGACGAACCGTCGGCCAACCTCGACCCCGTCGCACGCCGAGAGCTGGCCGAGACGTTGTCCGGGCTGGACGCGACCATGCTCATCGTCACCCACGATCTGCCCTATGCGGCTCAGTTGTGCCGACGGGCGATCGTGATGGACCACGGCGTGATCGTCGCCGACGGGCCCGTCGAAGACGTGCTCTCCGACACTGAACTGCTTGCCGCACACCGCCTCGAACTGCCCTGGGGTTTCACGGTCGGCTCACATTGACGCCGGCTGCTCGGCCCTGACCGCCACGGTGGGCAGCTGGATGCGGAACGTCGTATTCCCCGACCCCGAGGTGGCGGCGATCGCGCCACCGTGCGACTCGACGATCGACGCGACGATGGCCAGCCCGAGACCGAAACTGCCGGTCTGGCGGGACCGCGACCTGTCGGCGCGCACGAACCGCTCGAACAGATGCGGCAACAGGTGCGGGTCGATCCCCGGTCCATCGTCGGCCACCGTCACCTCCACGTACCCGGTGCCGTCGGCCGCTGTGCCGTGGCAAACCGTGGTGGTCACAGTGGTGCCCGGCGGGGTGTGCACGCGCGCGTTGGACAACAGGTTGGCCAGCATCTGGTGCAGCCGGGCGCGATCGCCGAGCACGTGCGTGACATCGGCGGGCACCGAGGCCAGCCAGTGGTGCTCCGGCGCGTACACCGTCGCGTCGTTGACGGCGTCGACGACCAGATCGGTGAGATCCACCTCGGTTGTCTGCAGGTCCTGGCCCTCGTCGAGGCGGGCGAGCAACAACAGATCGGCCACCAGAGAGTGCATTCGCCGGGCTTCCGACTCGATGCGCGACAGCGAGTATTCGGTGGTTTCGGGCAGCACCGAGCTGTCCTGACGGGTCAACTCCGCATACCCATGAATGGCGGCCAGGGGCGTGCGCAGCTCGTGGCTGGCGTCGGTGATGAACTGGCGCATCCGCCGATCGGACGCCGCGGCATCGGCCAGCGCGTGCTCGACGTGATCGAGGAGCCGGTTGAGGGTGTGGCCGACGAGCCCCACCTCGGTACTGGGATCGGTGTCACCGGCGGGCACACGCGCGGTGATCGCGTGGTTGTCGCGGTCGAGGGGCAGACCGGCCACCTCCGCCGCGGTCGCGGCGACGCGACGCAACGGCCGCAGCGCGAATCGGACGATGGCGAGCGTGCTCAGCGCGGTGAGCAGCAGTGCGACCGCGGTGATCCCCGAGACGATCACGGTCTCGCGGACCATCACGTCCCACGCCGGCGCCCGCGACACCCCGGTGACGAGCACCTCGTCTCCGTCACCGGGCCGGCTCACCATCCGGTACCAGCCCAGCGCGGGCAGTTCGACGGTGCGGGCCCGCGGGTCGGTCCACGACAGTTCGGCGATCTTCGCGACGGCCTCGGCGGGGGCCGCCTGCGCATCGCCGTCACCGAAGTAGGCCGAGTCCACCACCTGACCGTTCTGGATCAGCGCGACGACGTTGCCGGGTGCCTGGCCGATCAGATGGGTCAGCGGTTTCATCTCAGCGGGTCCGGGCATCTGCCCGTCCGGGCCCGGTGTGCTGCGATATTTGGCCACCGAGTTCACGCTGCCGTCGGCCGCGCCCGACAGTTGGGTGTCGATGATGCCCAGCACCGAGGACCGCATCGTCATCACTGTCAGCGCGCCGACGGAGACGAGGGCGAGCATCACGACCACCGACACCCCGACGACGAGCTGCCGCAACAGCGTCCACCTCTGCCAGGTGCGTGTCATCGGGCCGGCCGCAGCATGTAGCCGACGCCGCGGACGGTGTGGATGAGCGGCTCCCGGCCCGCATCGATCTTCTTACGCAGATACGACACGTACAGATCGACGATGCTGGTGCGTCCGCCGAAGTCGTAGTCCCAGACCTGTCTGAGAATATCGCTGCGGCTCAACGCCTTCCGTTGATGGCGCATCAGCAGTCGCAGCAGCTCGAATTCGGTGGAGGTCAGCGAGACCGGCTCGCCGGCCCGCGTCACCTCCCGACTCGCGGCGTCGAGCGTGAGGTCTCCGGCCGTCAGCGACTCGTCGTCCGCCGGCGTGAGAAAGGCCGAGCGGCGCAGCAGTCCGCGCAGCCTCGCGACGAGCTCCTCCAGCGAGAACGGCTTGGTCATGTAATCGTCGCCGCCGGCGGTCAGGCCGGTGACGCGGTCGGCGACGGAGTCCCGGGCGGTCAGGAACAGCGCGGGGGTATAGGGACCGGACTCGCGCAGCCGCGCCAGCACGCCGAGCCCGTCCATGTCCGGCAGCATGATGTCCAGAACCAGCAGGTCGAACGTGTCGGACTGATATTTGGCGACGGCCTCGGCGGCATCATGGGCGACGTCGATCTCCCACCCTTCGTACTGAAGCGCCATCCTGACCAGATTGGTCAAGGCCCGCTCGTCGTCGACGAGCAACACGCGGATCGGTGACCCGTCCGCGCGGTACATCCGAGGCAGCTTGCCCAGGATCGCGCGACGGGGCCCCTGGTCCTCGATCGGCGCAAATGTCACCCGACCATTGTCGCCGCCGTGCCGCGGTACGTCACCACCCTCATAGAGATCTCATATGTGCACCTGCATGTGCGGCCCTCGAACCTATTCACACGAATCTCAAATGTTTGTGGTTCCTATGTGAACCGCTTGGCCGCGTATTTCGTCCATAGAGTGGATTCAACAGTCGGAGAATCCAATTGGAGGTTTCACCCATGGCGCGACAGTCCGAAGACACCGTGCAGGAGGACCTGGTCGGAAAACGATTCGAGCGCGACGTGCTGCCGTTGCTCGATCAGCTCTACCGCGCCGCGGTCCGCCACACCGGCAACCCCGCAGACGCCGAGGACCTGGTGCAGGAGACGATGGTCAAGGCGTACCGCGCATTCCACCGTTTCGAGGACGGCACGAACACGCGGGCCTGGCTGCTGCGGATCATGACCAACACGTGGATCACCTCCTACCGCAGGGCTCGGTGCCGGCCGGAAGAGCTTCTGTCCGAAGACATCACCGACGCCCAGTTCGCCGGACAGGCGCGCCATTCGTCCACCGGCCTGCCGTCAGCCGAGGTCGCCGCACTCGAGGCGCTCGGAGACGACGAGGTCAGGGATGCCCTCGGCGCATTGCGTGAAGACCAGCGTCTGGTGGTGTACTACGCCGACGTAGAAGGTTTGCGCTACAGGGAGATTGCGCACATTCTCGACGTTCCGGTCGGCACGGTCATGTCGCGACTGCACCGTGGCCGTCGCGCGCTGCGCAAGTTGTTGGTCGATGTCGCGGTCGACCGCGGCTACCTGAGGAACGTCGTGGCCGCCTGAGGCCGGCCGCTGGTGTCATCGGGAGATCCCGGGCGGGTTCTTCTGCCGCGTCTTCAGTGCCTCTTCGACGGCGGCCAAGGCGGCTCGCCGCACAGCGCCAGCAGCGCATTCTCGACCACCTCGGGCAGGGCCGGGTGGATCCAGTACTGGCCGCGGGCCATGTCCCGGGCGGGCAGGTCGAACGTCATCGCCTGGATCAGCGGCTGAATGATCGACGACGCCTGATGCCCCATGATGTGCGCGCCGAGCAGCAGCCCGGTCTCGTCGTCGACGATCAGCTTCGCGAACCCGGTCGAGTCCTCCATCGCCCACCCGTAGGCGACGTCGCTGTAGTCCTGCACCTTGGAGCGGATGCGATACCCGGCTGCGCGCGCCTCGTTCTCGGTGAGCCCCACGCAGGCGATCTGAGGCTCGGTGAACACCGCTGACGGGACGTGGCGGTGATTGGCGGGCATCAGGGCGTCGGTGTCGTCCCAGTTCTGCAGCAGGTTGTGCTTGACCACCCGGGCCTCGTGGTTGGCGACGTGCTTGAGCTGATAGGGGGAGCTGACGTCCCCGAGCGCGAACACGTCGCGCGCCGTGGTGCGCTGGAACTCGTCGACGACCACCCGGCCGTCCACGACGTCGACGCCGGCGAGGTGCGCGTCGAGCAGATCGCCGTTGGGGACGCGGCCGGTGGCCACCAGCAGCGCGTCGGCGTGGACAGTCGAGTCGTCGTCGAGGCGCAGACGCACCCCCGAGCTGTCGGATTCGCCGGCCACGATGTTTCGCCGGCTGCGGATCTCCCACTTCTTGCCTGCGAGGTCGGTGAACCGTTCGCAGACGGTGTCATCGCAGTGCGAGAGCATCGTGGTGCCGCGCAGCACGATCGTCACCCGTGATCCCAGCGAGGAGAACACGTGCGCGAACTCGGCGGCGACGAAGCCGCCGCCGACGATGACGAGGTGTTCGGGCAGCTCCGAGATCCGCATGATGGTGTCGCTGGTGTGGTACCTGACCCCGCACTCGGCGATCGCCGGCGGCACGGTGGCGCGCGCGCCGGCCGCGATCACCACCTGATCGGCGGTGAACTCGTCACCGTCGTCGGTGCGCAGCCGGTAGCCGTCACCGGTCCTGCGCCCGGCGAACCGGGTGTGGGCGGCGAAGACCTCCACGTTGGGCGACGAGCGCCGGTAGTGTTCACCGCCGCTGGCCAGCGGGTCGATGCGGCCGAAGACCCGCGACACGATGTCGGGCCAGCGCACGCCGTCGAGGCGGCCGTCCACGCCGAAACGGCTCGACTCGACGATCTGATGCGCGACCCCGGCCGCGTAGACGAACATCTTCGTCGGGATACATCCCACGTTCAGGCAGGTGCCACCGAACACGCCCTGCTCGCAGATCGCCACCCGCTTGTCGGCATAACGCTCGTCGAGGATCGAGCTCCCGGAGCCGGTCCCGATGATGGCGATGTCGAAGTCAGCCATGGCCTCTTCTTTCGTCGAAATTCGTTGTACCACCAGCGGTTCCGGTCAGATGCCAGTCCAGCCAGCGGTCCAGCTCGATGTAGGCGGCCCGGCGCGGTTCCGGCAGGGACAGGAACACGTCGTGCTTGGCGTCGGTGATCGGCACGATGGTCGTCCGGTTGCCGATGCACCCTGCCCAGCGGGCGATCTGCCTGACGTCGAGCACCGCGTCGCCGCGCTGGATCCGCTCCGGGTCGGCGACCTCGCGCACACTGCGGTCCGAGCGCAGGATCAGGTTGGGCACGCCGACGTCGAGGCCGCGGTGCAGCTTGGCCTGCGCCCGCCGCACGGCATGGATCCAGCCGGCCTTCACCGGGAAACCGCCGACGGGTTTCCACTGCAGGTTGTAGTCGAACTCACCGAAGTAGTCGCGGTGCAGCGTGGCGCCGTAGCCGCCCTGGCTCGGACGTCGCACCACCGAGTGCTTGCGCAGCCGGCGCATGGCCGTCAACGCCGCCGTCGTGGGCGGCGTGCGCAGGATCGCGGGACCCTGCAGGTCCAGCCACGGGCTGTTGAGCACCAGCCCGGACACGCTGCGGTGCGCGGCAGGCTGCCGGGCACGCAGCCGGTGCAGCCACAGCGACACCACCAGGCCGCCCGCCGAGTGTCCGTACACCAGCACTCTGCCCGGGGCCTCGGCGGTGATCGCGGCGAGCGAACGCTGCAGCTCGACGTCGTAGCGGGCCAGGTCCGTGGTGAAGTGCGGAGTCTGTCCCTCGCGGTGCGAACGTCCGCATTTATGCAGGTCGAGTGCGTAGAAGCGAAACCCCCGGGCCGCGAGGTGGTCGGCGAACTCGGTGTTGAAGAAGTAGTCGGTGAAACCATGCACCATCAACACCGCATGCCGTGCCGACGGATCCGGGTCACCCCGGCGCACCAGCGTCGCCTCCAGCGCGCCCTCGCCGTCCGGGTCGGGGCCCAGCGCGAAGGTGCGCTGCCAATATCCGGGCAGCACGTCGGGCACCCATCCAGACACGTTCGCCACCCTAGTGGTCGGGGCAGTGGTCGGCGGGTTACGCCGGAGGTCGGCGGGATAACCTGAACACCGGTAAGCCGTGTTCAACGGGCAGCGACCACGAAGGACCATCGAAAAGGTGTCAGAACCACAGAAGACAGACGTCCTGCTGGTCGGAGCGGGCATCATGAGCGCCACCCTCAGCGCGCTGCTGCGGCTGGTCGAGCCGAACTGGTCGATGACGTTGGTCGAGCGCCTCGACGGGGCGGCCGCCGAGAGCAGCGATCCGTGGAACAACGCCGGCACCGGCCACTCCGCCCTGTGTGAGCTCAACTACACGCCGGCGCGCCCCGACGGCTCGATCGACATCGCCAAGGCGGTCAACGTCAACGAGCAGTTCCAGGTGTCTCGGCAGTTCTGGTCCTACGCCGTCGAGACCGGCGTGCTGCCCGACGTGCGCAGCTTCCTCAACCCGATCCCGCACGTCAGCTTCGTCAGCGGGGCCGACAATGTGCAGTACCTGCGCAAGCGCTACGACGCGCTGGTCACCAACCCGCTGTTCGCGACGATGGAGTTCATCGACGATCCCGCCGAGTTCGCGCGCCGGCTGCCGCTGATGGCCGAGAAGCGTGACTTCTCCGAGCCCGTCGGCCTGAACTGGACGCAGGACGGCACCGACGTCGACTTCGGCGCGCTGTCCCGCCAGCTCATCGGTTTCGGGGCCCAGAACGGGATGACCACGCTGTTCGGCCACGAGGTACGCAACCTCAGCCAGGACTCCGACGGCTCGTGGACGGTCAAGATCGTCAACCGCCGCACCGGGCAGAAGCGCACCATCAACGCCAAGTTCGTGTTCGTGGGTGCCGGCGGCGGCGCGCTGCCGCTGCTGCAGAAGGCCGGCATCAAGGAAGCCAAGGGGTTCGGCGGCTTCCCGGTCGGCGGCCAGTTCCTGCGCACCGACAACCCGGTGCTGACTGCGGCCCACCAGGCCAAGGTCTACGGTCTTCCACCGCTGGGTGCCCCGCCCATGTCGGTGCCCCACCTCGATACCCGTGTCATCAACGACAAGTCGTGGCTGCTGTTCGGCCCGTTCGCCGGGTGGTCGCCGAAGTTCCTCAAGCAGGGCAAGATCACCGACCTGCCGTTCTCGGTCAAACCCGACAACCTGGTGTCCATGCTGGGTGTGGGCCTCACCGAGATGGGGCTGCTGAAGTACCTGATCGGTCAGCTGCTGCTCAGTGAGTCGGCCCGCGTCGAGAACCTGCGTGACTTCGCACCCAGCGCAAGGGATTCCGACTGGGAACTCGTCATCGCCGGACAGCGCGTGCAGGTGATCCGCAAGGCCAAGGGCAAGGGCGGGGTGCTGGAATTCGGCACCACGGTGCTCGCCGCGGCCGACGGCAGCATCGCCGGCCTGCTCGGCGCGTCGCCGGGCGCGTCGACCGCGGTGCCCGCCATGTTCGACGTGATGAAGCGGTGCTTCGCCGACCGCTACGCCGGCTGGGAACCCAAGCTCAAGGAGATGGTTCCGTCACTTGGGGTCCAATTATCCGATGAGCCTGCGCTTTTCGAGCAAATATGGGCGCACGGGACCAAGGTGCTCAAGCTTGACCAGCCGGCCAGCGGTGTCCCGGCGATCACCGGCGACGGATCGACGGCGGGCACCGAACACACCCCGACCACCGCGGCGACCGTCTGAGCCGGGACCACCGGATGACAGTGGCGCTGCGCCGCAGCTGGGCTAAGGACCTCGACGCCGCGACCCTCTATGAGTTGCTCAAGCTCCGCGTGGAGGTGTTCGTGGTCGAGCAGGCCACCCCCTACCCTGAGCTCGACGGTCGGGATCTGCTTGCCGAGACGCGCCACTTCTGGCTGGAAAACCCTGAAGGAGAAGTTATTTCGACATTGCGCCTGATGGAGGAACATCCGGCTGGGCAGAAGGCGTTCCGGATCGGCCGGGTGTGCACCAAACGCGGTGACCGCGGCCGCGGACACACCGCCCGGCTCCTGCAGGCCGCGCTGGCCGAGGTGGGTGACTTCCCCTGCCATATCAACGCCCAGACCTACCTGGAGGAGATGTACGGCAGGCACGGGTTCGTCCGCAACGGTGACGAGTTCCTCGACGACGGGATCCCGCACGTGCCGATGGTGAAGCCGTGACCTCGTTGGATCCGTCCCCTCCGATCTACCCGTTCAGCGCGGTCGTCGGCCACGACCGGCTTCGCCTGGCGTTGATGCTGTGCGCTGTTCGGCCCGACATCGGTGGAGTCCTGATCCGCGGGGAGAAGGGCACCGCGAAGTCGACTGCGGTGCGCGGCCTTGCGCAGGTGCTGGCCGCTGCGTTCAGGACGGCCGGCGACGAGGGCGGGCAGCTGGTGGAACTGCCGATCGGCGCCACCGAGGACCGGGTCGTCGGATCCCTGGACCTGCAGAAGGTGTTGCGAGACGGCGAACACGCGTTCTCGCCGGGGCTGCTGGCGCGCGCACACCGCGGAGTGCTTTACGTCGACGAGGTCAACCTGTTGCACGATCATCTGGTCGACGTGCTGCTGGACGCCGCGGCGATGGGGCGGGTGCACATCGAACGGGACGGCGTCTCGCACAGCCACGACGCGCGGTTCGTGCTCATCGGCACGATGAATCCCGAAGAGGGGGAACTGCGTCCGCAGTTGCTCGACCGGTTCGGGCTCACCGTCGACGTGGCGGCGTCGCGCGACGTCGATGTCCGTGCCGAAGTGATCCGCGCCCGGCTGGCCTACGAGGCAGACCCGGCCGCGTTCGCCGCCCGGTACGCCGCCGAGGACGCCGAACTGGCCGCCCGGATCGCGGCGGCACGGGCGTTGGTCGCCGAAGTGGTGTTGCCCGACAGCGAGTTACGGCGCATCGCGGCACTGTGCGCAGCCTTCGACGTCGACGGCATGCGCGCAGACCTGGTGGTGGCTCGCACCGCGGTGGCCCACGCGGCGTGGCGCGGTTCGACCCCCGGGGCGAGCCAAACGACGGGTGACGTGACGGTCGATGAAGAGGACATCCGTGTGGCTGCCGAACTCGCGCTGCCGCACCGCCGCCGCCGCGACCCGTTCGATGATCCCGGACTGGACCAGGATCGGCTCGACGAGGCCATGGAGCAGGCGGCCGAATCAGCAGAGGCGCAGCCGGATCCCGAGCCGGACCCGGATCCGTCCGGCGGCGGGGCTCCCGAGTCTGAGCAGCCTTCTGATGGTCAAGGGCAGCAACGCCGTTCAGGTGCGCCGCCGCGCCAGAGCGCACCGCCGTCGACCACCTTCAAAACCCGCGCTCTCGTCGTCCCCGGCGTCGGCGAAGGGGCGCCCGGGCGTCGCTCCCGGGCACGCAACCGGACCGGCACCGTGGTGTCGGAGACCGCCGAGCCGGACGCCGGCCACGGGATGCACGTGTTCGCCACGCTGCTCACGGCCGCGGGCCGGCAAGCCGGTCCCGGCGCGGTGCGGCCCGCCCCCGACGACGTCCGACGCGCGGTCCGGGAGGGACGCGAGGGCAATCTGGTGATCTTCGTCGTCGACGCGTCGGGGTCGATGGCGGCGCGGGACCGGATGTCGGCCGTCGCGGGTGCCACCCTGTCGCTGCTGCGGGATGCCTACCAACGCCGGGACAAGGTCGCGGTCATCACGTTTCGCGGCCAGGACGCCAGTGTGCTGCTGCCGCCGACGTCGTCGGTGTACATCGCGAGCCGGCGGCTTTCGCGCTTCGACACCGGCGGCCGGACACCCCTGGGGCAGGGGCTGCTCGCGGCACGCGACATGGTGGTCCGGGAACGTGCCAGGGACCGCGCCCGTCGCAGTCTGGTCGTGGTGCTGACCGACGGCCGCGCGACCGGCGGGCCGGACCCGCTGGGGCGCGCGCGGACCGCGGCGGCCCGGCTCGTCGCCGAAGGCGCGGCCGCGGTGGTCGTCGACTGCGAGACGTCCTACATCAGGCTCGATCTGGCACAGGAGCTGGCTCGTCAGCTCGGCGCGCCGGCGGTGCGGCTGGCCGAACTGCGGGCCGACAATCTCACCTCCCTGGTCAAGGCGCAGGCCGACCGGGGCGCTGCATAGGAGGTGGCGCGATGCCACAGGGGCAACCGCTGACTGTTCCCGACGATGGCCTGACCACCCGCGCGCGGCGCAACGCTCCGCTGCTGGCGGTGCACACCGGGCCGGGCAAGGGTAAGTCGACGGCCGCGTTCGGAATGGCGCTGCGCGCGTGGAACCAGGGCTTCGACATCGCGGTGTTCCAGTTCGTCAAGAGCGCGAAGTGGAAGGTCGGCGAAGAGACCGCGTTGCGCGAACTCGGCCGCGCGCACGACGAGCGCGGGGTCGGCGGTCCGGTGGAATGGCACAAGATGGGCGCCGGCTGGTCGTGGACGCGCAAGGCGGGTTCCGAGGTGGACCACGCAGCCGCGGCGGCGGACGGCTGGGCCGAGATCGCGCGCCGCCTCGGCGAGGAGCGCCACGACTTCTATGTGCTCGACGAATTCACCTATCCACTCAAGTGGGGCTGGGTGGACGTCGATGAGGTGGTCGCCACGCTAACGGCCCGTCCCGGCACCCAGCATGTGGTGATCACCGGCCGCGACGCGCCGCAGAAGCTGCTCGACGCGGCCGATCTGGTCACGGAGATGACCAAGGTCAAACACCCGATGGACGCCGGCCGCAAGGGCCAGAAGGGCATCGAGTGGTGAGCGCCGTCCCCCCCTGCGCGAGCGTGCGTGTCTGCGACCGACACGCCGTGCATTTCCCGAAGAAAGCGCACACTCGCACCGCATTCGGCGCACGCTCGTTCGGTTTCAGCTTGTACTCGTCCCGCGCCGGCGCACGTTGGTCGGCCTCTCTCACTCACCCGCCATCAACGCAGGTTCGTCCCAGCGCGGCGCACGCGTGTCGCCCAACCGGTGGTACCGCCGCCGAGCGTGCGCAATATTCGGAGTTTCCGCGGAGTGTCGCCCGCAGACACGCACGCTCGCGCAGGTGGGGGAGCGGCGCGTGAGCACCCCGGCCGTCGTGATCGCCGCGCCGGCTTCCGGCAGCGGGAAGACGACCGTGGCCACCGGGCTGATGGGCGCGCTGGGCCGGGCCGGCCGCCGGGTGGCGCCGTTCAAGGTCGGACCCGACTTCATCGACCCGGGCTATCACGCGCTGGCAACCGGCCGGCCGGGCCGCAACCTCGACCCGATGCTGGTCGGCGAGCCGCTGATCGGGCCGCTGTACCGGCACGGCAGCGACGACGCCGACATCGCGGTGGTCGAGGGGGTGATGGGACTGTTCGACGGCCGCATCGCCGACATCGCTGCCGGCCCGGCCCGGGGCTCCACCGCACACGTGGCGGGGCTGCTCGGGTCTCCCGTGGTGCTCGTGGTCGATGCGCGGGGCCAGAGTCACAGCATCGCCGCACTGCTGCACGGTTTCGCCACGTTCGACCGGTCCGTGCGGCTGGCCGGGGTGATCCTCAACCGGGTCGGCTCGCCCCGCCACGACGACGTGCTGCGCCAAGCGTGTGAGCAGGCCGGGGTGCCGGTGCTCGGCTCCATCCCGCGCGCCGACGAACTCGCCGTCCCGTCGCGCCACCTCGGCCTGGTCACCGCCGTCGAACACGGCCGCCGGGCCACCGCCGCGGTCGCCGCGATGACGGAGCTGGTGGCCCGCCACGTCGACCTCGACGCCGTCGTCGCCGTCGCCGCCAGCCGAGTCGACGGTCCGTCGTGGACCCCGTCCCAGTGCGCGCCGACCGAGCGGGTCACCGTCGCGCTCGCGGCGGGCCGGGCGTTCACCTTCGGATACGCCGAGCACCGCGAGATCCTGACCGCTTCGGGAGCTGATGTGGTGGACTTCGACCCGCTGGCGGAGCCGTTGCCCGAGGGCTGCGCGGCGCTGGTGCTGCCCGGCGGGTTCCCCGAGGAGTTCGGGCCGCAGCTGTCGGCCAACGAACCCGTGCGGGCGCAGATCAGGGCGCTGGCCGGGCGCGGCGCCCCCGTGCACGCCGAATGCGCCGGCCTGACCTACCTGGTGGACGACCTCGACGGACACCCGATGTGCGGCGTGGTGTCCGGATCGGCGGCGTTCACCGACTCGCTGACGCTGGGTTACCGTGACGCGGTGGCGGTCGCGGACTCGTCGCTGCACGCCGTCGGAGACCGGGTGGTCGGTCACGAATTCCACCGGACCACAGTGAAATTCGCCTCCGACCGGACACCCGCATGGCGCTACGCGGGCCGCGGTGGACGCCCGGTCGAGGACGGCGCGGTGCTCGGCGGGGTGCACGCCGGCTATCTGCACACCCACCCTGCCGCGCACCCGCAGGCAGTCGCCCGCTTCGTCGCGGCCGCGGCAACCTCTAAGCTCGCCGGGTGAGTTCGGCGGACGCGAGGAGCAGTGTGAGTTCCGAGAACGCCTATCTGGTGGGCCTTCGTCTGGCCGGCAAGAAGGTCGTCGTCGTGGGCGGGGGCACCGTCGCGCAGCGGCGCCTGCCGCTGCTGGTCGCCAGCGGCGCCGACGTCCACGTCATCACCAAGGCCGCCACCCCGGCGGTCGAGGCCATCGACGGAATCACGCTGACGCTGCGCGAGTTTCGTGAAGGCGACCTGGAGGGCGCCTGGTATGTGATCGCCGCCACCGACGACCCCGCGGTGAACGCCGCGATCGTGTCCGAGGCCGAGCGCAGGCATGTGTTCTGCGTGCGCGCCGACGTCGCGGTCGAGGGCACCGCCGTCACGCCGGCGACCTTCGACTACGAGGGTCTGTCCGTCGGCGTGCTGGCCGGCGGCGAGCACCGTCGCTCCGCCGGCATCCGCACCGCGATTCACGAGGCCCTTGCGCAGGGCTTGATCGGGGTGGACAGCTCGGCGGCGCCGGGGGTGACGAAGGGCACCGTCGCTCTGGTCGGCGGGGGACCCGGGGATCCCGAGCTGATCACCGTGCGGGGCCGCAGGCTGCTCGCGCATGCCGACGTCGTGGTCGCCGACCGGCTCGCCCCGCAGGACCTGCTCTCCGAGCTCTCGCCCGAGGTCGAGGTGATCGACGCGGCCAAGATCCCGTACGGGCGCGCGATGGCGCAGGACGCGATCAACGAGGTGCTCGTCGCGCGGGCCCGGGAGGGCAAGTTCGTCGTCCGGCTCAAAGGTGGCGACCCGTTCGTGTTCGCCCGCGGGTACGAAGAGGTGATCGCGTGCGCCGAAGCCGGGGTTCCGGTCACCGTCGTACCGGGTGTGACCAGTGCCATAGCGGTCCCCGCGCTGGCCGGGATACCGGTCACGCACCGCGGTCTGACCCACGAGTTCGTGGTGGTCAGCGGCCATGTTGCGCCGGACCACCCCGAATCGTTAGTGAATTGGGATGCGCTGGCCGCGATGAGCGGCACCATCGTTTTGCTGATGGCTGTGGAACGGATCGAACAGTTCGTGGAAGTGCTGCTAAGAGGCGGCAGACCAGCGAATACGCCGGTTCTGGTGGTTCAGCACGGCACGACCGCCGCGCAGCGGACTTTGCGAGCGACGCTCGCCGACGCCCCTGAGCGGATCCGGTCCGACGGCATCAGGCCCCCGGCGATCATCGTGATCGGCGCTGTGGCCGGCTTCGGGGCTTAGAGGATTCTTAATATTACTGTAGGGTAGCCCGTTATGACGGCTCTCAACGATGCGGAGCGTGCCGCCATCCGACGTGATGCAGAGGGCAGGGACAAGCGGGGCTCGGAGCGGGCCCCGAAGCGAGCCCTGCCCGCCCGCGTCACGGGGACGGGTGAGACGGCCGGCGGCCGCGGAGGCGACGGAGCACGAGTTGGCAAGACACCGGCATGGTTGCCGTCGCGGCGCTTCATCGCCGCGGTCATCGCGATCGGCGGCATGCAGCTGTTGGCCACGATGGACAGCACCATCGCCATCGTCGCACTGCCGAAGATTCAGGATGAACTCAACCTCTCCGACGCGGGCCGCAGCTGGGTCATCACCGCCTATGTGCTGACCTTCGGCGGCCTGATGCTGCTCGGTGGCCGACTCGGCGACACCATCGGCCGCAAGCGCACCTTCATCGTCGGCGTCACGCTGTTCACCATCGCCTCGATCCTGTGCGGCATCGCATGGGACGAGGCCACCCTGGTCATCGCCCGGCTGCTGCAGGGGGTGGGCGCGGCGATCGCGTCGCCGACAGCGCTGGCGCTGATCGCCACAACGTTCCCGAAGGGCCCCGCACGCAACGCGGCCACCGCGGTGTTCGCCGCGATGACCGGCGTCGGCTCGGTGATGGGCCTGGTGGTCGGCGGCGCGCTGACCGAGGTGTCCTGGCGGCTGGCGTTCCTGGTGAACGTGCCGATCGGGCTGATCATGATCTATCTGGCCCGCAAGACTCTGCGCGAGACCAACCGCGAGCGCCTGAAGCTCGACGCGGCCGGCGCCCTGCTGGCCACCATGGGCTGCACCGCGGCGGTGTTCGCGTTCTCGATGGGCCCGGAGGCCGGCTGGGTCTCGCCGGTGACCATCGCCTCGGGCGTCGCCGCCGTCGGCTGCCTGCTCGCATTCCTGTGGGTCGAGCGCACCGCCGAAAACCCGGTCGTGCCGTTCGAGCTGTTCCACGACCGCAACCGGGTCGCCACGTTCGCGGCCATCTTCCTCGCCGGCGGCGTGATGTTCACCCTGACCGTGACCATCGGGTTGTACGTGCAGGACATCATGGGCTATAGCGCGCTGAAGGCGGGCGTCGGCTTCATCCCGTTCGTGATCGCACTCGGCATCGGGCTGGGCTTGTCCTCGGCGCTGGTGTCGAAGTTCCCGCCCCGGGTGCTCGTGATCGGCGGCGGCGTCCTGGTTCTGGCCGCGATGCTCTACGGCTCGACCCTGGACGCCGGAATCCCGTACTTCCCGAATCTGGTGCTGCCCATCACGATCGGCGGCTTCGGTATCGGCATGATCGTCGTGCCGCTGATGATCTCGGCGATCGCCGGCGTCGGCTTCGACCAGATCGGCCCGGTGTCGGCGATCGCGCTGATGCTGCAGAACCTCGGCGGTCCCGTGGTGCTCGCGATCATCCAGGCGGTCATCACGTCGCGCACGCTGTACCTCGGCGGCACCACCGGCCCGGTCAAAGACATGAACCCCGCGCAGCTGCACGCCCTGGATCAGGGCTACGCCTACGGCCTGCTGTGGGTGGCCGCGGTCGCGATCGTCGTCGGCGGGGCGGCGCTGTTCATCAAGTACACCGCCGAGCAGGTCGCGCACGCCCAGGAAGTCAAGGACGCGATCGACGCGGGGGAGCTCTAAGTCCCGAAATCCGCCGGAAGGTGCGGGGTCAGTAAGGTGTTCGCCTGTGATCACCCGCATGTCCGAGCTGTTCCTGCGCACGCTGCGCGACGACCCGGCCGACGCCGAAGTCCCGAGCCACAAGCTGCTCATCCGGGCCGGATACGTCCGGCCGGTCGGCCCCGGCCTGTACAGCTGGCTGCCTCTCGGACTGAAGGTGCTGCGCAAGATCGAGAAGATCGTGCGCGACGAGATGGACGCCATCGGGGGACAGGAGATCCTCTTCCCGGCACTGCTGCCGCGTGCGCCCTACGAGACCACCAACCGCTGGACCGAGTACGGCGACACCCTGTTCCGGCTGCAGGACCGCCGCGCCAACGACTACCTGCTCGGGCCCACCCACGAGGAGATGTTCACCCTCACCGTCAAGGGTGAGTACTCGTCGTACAAGGATTTCCCGCTGCGGCTGTACCAGATCCAGAACAAGTACCGTGACGAGGCGCGGCCGCGTGCCGGCATCCTGCGCGGCCGCGAGTTCCTGATGAAGGACTCGTACTCGTTCGACATCGACGACGCCGGCCTCAAGAACGCCTACATCGCCCACCGCGAGGCCTATCAACGGATTTTCGACCGGTTGATGGTTCGCTACGTGATCGTCTCCGCGGTGTCCGGGGCGATGGGCGGCAGCGCCTCGGAGGAGTTCCTGGCCGAAAGCGAGGTCGGTGAGGACACCTACGTGCGCTGCGTGCAGTCCGGCTACGCGGCCAACGTGGAGGCCGTCATCACCACCGCGCCCGAACCGATCCCTTTCGACGGCCTGCCCGACGCCGTCGCCCACGACACACCCGACACCCCGACCATCGCCGCGCTGGTCGACTGGGCCAACGGCGCGAACCTGCCGAGCTTCTCCGGGCGGGCCGTCACCGCCGCTGACACGTTGAAGAACGTGCTGATGAAGGTGCGGGAGCCGGGCGGGGACTGGGAACTGCTCGCCGTCGGGGTGCCCGGCGATCGCGAGGTCGACGACAAACGCCTCGGTGCGGCGCTGGAACCGGCCGAGTACGCGATGCTCGACGACGCCGACTTCGCCCGCTACCCGTTCCTGGTGAAGGGCTACATCGGCCCGAAGGCGCTGTTGGCCAACGGTGTTCGCTACCTGGTCGATCCGAGGGTGGTGGACGGCACCTCCTGGATCACCGGCGCCGACGAGTCGGGCAAGCACTACGTCGACCTGGTCGCCGGCCGCGACTTCACCCCCGACGGCACCATCGAGGCCGCCGAGGTCCGCGAGGGTGACCCGTCCCCGGACGGCGCCGGGCCGCTGGTCGCCGCGCGCGGCATCGAGATCGGTCACGTGTTCCAGCTGGGTCGCAAATACGCCGATGCGTTCAGCGCCGACGTGCTCGGCGAGGACGGCAAACCGGTGCGGCTGACCATGGGCTCGTACGGCATCGGGGTGTCGCGGTTGGTCGCGGTGATCGCCGAACAGCACCACGACGAACTCGGCCTGCGTTGGCCGTCGTCGGTGTCGCCGTTCGACGTGCACGTGGTGATCGCCAACAAGGACGCCGACGCGCGCACCGGCGCCACCGAACTGGCCGCTCAACTCGACCGGCGCGGTGTCGAGGTGCTGCTCGACGACCGCACGGCCTCGCCGGGGGTGAAGTTCAAGGACGCCGAACTCCTCGGGGTGCCGTGGATCGTCGTGGTGGGCCGCGGATGGGCCGACGGGGTGGTCGAGCTGCGGGACCGTTTCGGCGGCGACAAGCGCGAGATCCCCGCGGCGGAGGCGGCCGAGCTGATCAGCGCCGCGCTCGCCGGGGCGTGACGGGAGGCTCTATTCGGTTCCGCCGGGGAACGCGACGGTGACCGAGGTGTCTCCGCGGATCGTGCGCCACCGTGCGGCGGTGATCGCGCATTCGGTCAGTGCGGTCACGCCGAAGGCTCGGACGTCCTGGTCGGTGGCCTGCTCGACAACGGCGCGCCAGGCCACCGCGGCGTCCTCCTCCATCGTGATCGCGAGGTTGACCGCGTCCTTCGGTGTGTCCACCTCCGACGGCATCCGGTAGCCGGCCGCGGGCAGGGCGGGCTCGACCCCGCGCTCCTCCAGGAGGGCGACGGCCGCTTCGCGCCGCTTGCGATGCTCTGCCATCGCGTCCGAGACCAGGTAGTTCACCTCCGGAGTCGAGTGCGCGGACACCAGGCCGTACCCGTAGATGGTGGCGTGCTCGGTGGCCAGGGCGTCGAACAGCGCGCCGTCGGCCGCGTCGTCGGGCCGCGACGGCGCGTCCGGGCGGGGTGAGGTCATCGCGCACCCCCCGCGCCGGCCAGGGCGACGGTGTAGGCGCACGTGCAGGAGGCGGCGATGGACGCCAGCAGTCCGGCCCGGTATCCGGACAGCGCGCCGGCCGCGGCCGCGGCGCTGTCAGCCGACGTGCGTAGCGCGCCGATCACGTCGTCGACCCGCGGTTCGGGCACCGACGCCGGGGTCGACGTCGTCGTGGCGGTGGCGCTGGTGGTCGGGGCGGCCTGCCCGGTCATGCGCACGATCTCCTCGGCCAGCGCCTCGGCGTGCGCCGAGCGCTGCGCGGCGACCTCTGTCAGCGCGTCGGCGAGCTGTCCGCGCGACGTGGTGGCGAGGTCGCCGGCGAGCCGGCTGTCGGAGCGGGCCCGGTCCAGTGCGGTGGTGAGATCGTCGAGGTCAGGGGGAGGCGACGGGGCGCCGCAGGCCGCAGCGCCGACACCCAAGGCGGCCAGGGCGGCCGTACCGACGAGCACACGTCGACGGCTGACGGTCGGCGGCTGGCTCGGCACGACCACATCCTGCCACCCCGTCCCGGTGCCGCGTGCTTTCGGTCCTTGACCCCTCGGCGCTGGCGTATCGTGGGGTGTCGGATTCGCAGGAGCCCTTCCTGCGGGCCGTGTCCGGACAACTCAAGACGAGGAGCTCGCCGTGGCGGAGCGGTCTGCGGGATTACCGTCGCAACGACAGGTGGTCGAACTGCTCGACGGCGAATTCGCGCGCGCCGGATACGACATCGAGGACGTGGTCATCGACACCGCCGCGCGTCCGCCGCGCATCACCGTCGTCACCGACAGTGATCGGGGCCTGGACCTCGATTCGATCGCCGAACTGTCCCGCACGGCGTCCGCGCTACTCGACGATCTCGACACCGCACCCTACGTGCTCGAGGTGACGTCACCTGGGGTGGACCGCCCGCTGACCACCGAGAAGCACTACCGCAGAGCGCAGGGCCGGCTCGCCCGGATCGCGCTGGTCGACGGCTCGACGCTGACCGGCCGCATCGGCCGCGTCGGCGACGGCACCGTCGGGGTCGTCGTGCGTGAGGCCCGGAACAACCTGACGGTCCGCGACATCGCGATCGACTCGATCGCCGAAGCTGTTGTCCAGGTGGAGTTTTCGCCGCCGAACCCACGGGAGCTGGAGCTGGCCGGCGTCTCCGGAGAGGAAGCCTGAGCATGAACATCGACATGGCGGCCCTGCATGCCATCGAAGCCGACAAAGGAATCACCGTCGACGTGGTGGTCGACACCATCAAGACGGCGCTGCTGACGGCCTACCGGCACACCGAAGGCCACGAGCCCGACGCCCGCATCGACATCGACCGCAAGACCGGCGTGGTCAAGGTCATGGCCAGGCAGACCGATCAAGACGGCAATGTGCTGCACGAATGGGACGACACCCCTGAGGGTTTCGGCCGGATCGCGGCGACCACGGCTCGGCAGGTGATCCTGCAGCGCCTGCGCGACGCCGAGAACGAAAAGAACTACGGCGAGTTCTCGGCCCGCGAGGGTGACATCGTCGCCGGGGTGATCCAGCGCGATGCCCGCGCCAATGCCCGCGGTCTGGTGGTGGTGCGGATGGGTAGCGAGACCAAGGGTTCCGAGGGCGTGATTCCGGCCGCCGAACAGGTGCCCGGTGAGAGCTACGAGCACGGCGACCGACTGCGCTGCTACGTCGTCGGGGTGACCCGCGGGGCCAGGGAACCGCTCATCACGCTGTCGCGGACGCACCCGAACCTGGTGCGCAAGTTGTTCTCGCTGGAGGTGCCCGAGATCGCCGACGGCTCGGTGGAGATCGTCGCGGTGGCGCGGGAGGCAGGGCACCGCTCCAAGATCGCCGTCGCGTCCAGGGCGCCCGGGCTCAACGCCAAAGGCGCCTGCATCGGGCCGATGGGGCAGCGGGTGCGCAACGTAATGAGCGAGTTGTCCGGCGAGAAGATCGACATCATCGACTACGACGAGGACCCCGCCCGGTTCGTTGCCAACGCGCTCTCGCCGGCCAAGGTGGTCTCGGTGACGGTGATCGACGAGGCCGCACGGGCGGCGCGGGTCATCGTGCCGGACTTCCAGCTGTCCCTGGCGATCGGCAAGGAAGGTCAGAACGCGCGCCTGGCGGCGCGGCTGACCGGCTGGCGCATCGACATCCGCAGCGACGATGCGGCGGCCGAAGGGCATCCCGGCCCGTCCGCGCACGCGCCGCGACCGGAGAGGTCCGGCGAACGGTCCGGCGAACACTGAGCCGACACCACTGGCCATTGCGCACCGGTTTTCCTCTCAGCACTGCGGTGACGGTAGACTCAGCCGTGGTCCAGCGCGAGACATCGGCTCGGATGCGGAAAAACACCGTCAAACCCTCGGGTGCACCGGTGCGGACCTGCATCGGATGCCGGAAACGAGAGCTGGCCGTCGATTTGCTCCGGGTTGTCGCTGTCGACTCCGGGAATGGCGAGCACGCCGTGACCGTTGACGAAGCGAGACGGCTTCCTGGGCGGGGCGCTTGGCTGCACCCCGATCCGGGTTGCCTGCAAGCCGCAGTTCGGCGGCGGGCGTTCAGCCGAGCGCTACGGATCACCGGTTCACCGGACATCACCGCGTTGTCCGACGCGTTCCCGACCGGGGGCGCCACGACACACTCGGGCTAGAGAACAGGTAAGCGAAGAACATGAGCACACCGTGAAGTCCCGATGACCATGCGTCATAGCTAAACCGAGGCGCGGCGCCTACCACCGCTGTCGCCTCCCAGACAGGAGATGTAGTGGCAGGTAAGGCCCGCGTGCACGAGTTGGCTAAGGAACTCGGTGTCACGAGTAAGGAAGTGCTCGCCCGGCTCAGTGAGCAGGGTGAATTCGTCAAGTCGGCGTCCTCGACGGTGGAGGCTCCCGTCGCGCGCCGGCTGCGTGAATCGTTCGGCGGATCCAAGCCGGACAAGTCCGCCGGTGCCGCCGGCGGAAACGGCTCCGCAGCAGCCGCGGCCAAGCCGGCCGCGCCGCAGAGCCGGCCGGCGCCCAAGCCCGGCCCTCCCGTAGTCCAGCAGCCCGCGGCACCGGCCGCACCGCCTGCGCCTCCGGCACCGCCGGCCGCGCCGGCGCAGCCCCCGGCCGCACCGCCCAGCCCGGCTGCC